>SDNV01000053.1 GCA_004524515.1 Promethearchaeota archaeon | reverse complement strand
TGTACGAAAATTTTAGAAAATTATTAATTATAATTAACAAAAATAAGAAAAGTAAAGTTTTGGGATATTAGCTTTGATCCACTAGTTCTACAAAATGGAGAGCAATCTCTGCTCCTTTTGCAATATCAGCGCCATTTAATCTTTCTGGTACATCACGCATTGTATGCCAATCTGTGGGAGTTCCTTTTTTTGAAAGCCCAAATAATGTCGCAGCGTGAAGTCCTTTCCTTGAGAAATTTGCAGCATCACTGCCAGCGAATTTTAAAGGACCCACTTCAATAGAGATTTTCAAATCCTCAGCGGATTTTTTAGCAATTTCAATCACCCTATTAGAATGTTTTGCTAAATATGTAGATTCAGCAGTAGCTAACAAAAACCTATCAGCACTTAAACATTCTAAATTAAATAGCATTCCATCGCGTTCCATAAGTTCTTGTTTATATTTTGATACGAATCGTTTTGAACCTCTCATATGTTCTTCACCGGCAAAACTAACAATCCAAAGTTCCGTTTCTTTTGGTTTATTTTTAGAGAAATACTCGCCACATTCAATCGCAGCCGCAACAGCAGATAAATTATCATTAGCTCCCATCACCACCTTATTAGATCGTAAAAATTTCGCAACAATCAATACTACAATTATTCCTATTACGAAAAAAATCAGTTGAATTATATCGATTAGAAGAAAATAATCTACGGCATTAATGACGATAAAAATTGTCTTAAGTATTCCAAGTACTATGTTAATTAATGTAATAAGCAAGACAGACATTATCAAATACGCTGATTTTTCCCCCAATTTACTTAATAATGGAAATTCATAAGCAGAGTCATGGTGTCCTGCTAACAAAACTAATTTTTTAGCAGGAGTTTGCGGTTTTATTTTTCCTATCACATGAAATGATTTCTTTTTGGGGAAAAAAAAATCAACTACTTCCATTAAGAGCGTTTGTTGAAAGAAGAAGATTAGAATCGCTAAAAATATGAAAATAACCGAAAGAATAGGAATAAAGAAGTAGCTAATCACTCCAACAATGTATAAAATTGCGGTTATATAAATCCAATCTAGAAAACCTCCAGGGTGGCATTCGAAGTCGTGTCTTTCTACTCCATCGCAAAATGAGGACATTTTTTTATAAATCAATTCACCTGCCTTTTTCTCTCCTTCGGAACCTCCAATTCTTGGACCTGCTTCATCACATATCATTTTTATAAAATCCAACATATTTTTTCCAGAAGGATCAATCTTACCAACCATCACTATCAACTCGAATAATATTCTTAGTTATTTGAAATTAAGTGATTTAATTTAATATTACAATTAAATAAATTGATTAGTTGAAAAGATAAGAACTTATACATATTATTTTTTACAAATCTTTAAGTTCTAAATAAGATATATGATTTTTCTAATTTCCAAGAATGTTTAATTATTCAAATAGATTTGAAATGTACATATTTCAAATTTACCAATATTAAATTCGAGAAGCTTTCTTTGGTGACTCCATTTAAAAGGGTATTCAATTTCTCGTTCAATTAAGTCCACTGCTTTTATAAGTTCAATCCTATCAGATAATGTTTTATTGAATTTTACTTTAGCATTAGTAGATATACCACAAGCCTCAAAAAATCTAACGATGATTGTAGTGTTTTTATCCCATTCGTTTCTTTTAAAAGTAGCTAAATTAACATTAGGTGTTATGATTTTTAACAAGGGATCCTTCAATTTTGAGAAGAATTCTTTATTTTTTAAAGTTGTATTAGTGATTGGAATGATTTGGACGGGCATATTAAATTCTTCGGCTTTTCTTTTAACAATTACATTAGGGGTTCCATCAGGATTTATAAGCGCACCCCCCATATGAGGCAATAATGCAAATCTACATTTGAATGGGCCTAATCCACTAAATTCAGGGACTTTGTGACCAAATAATTTTTCATTTTCTTCACGTTCTATATTTACCCATGCTTCTGGGGCGGGAAGAGGGTATTTACAGCATCTAAGTAATGTTAACCTCATATCGCTATCATTGACATCAAACGCATATTTTCCTTCATTTAAAAGTGCTAACCCCCAAGTCAGGTCATGGGTACTTAAATCAAAATATTTGTGGCATATTTTTTCATATCGTGCCTTATCAGATGGTACATTCGGATGAGTTTTGAATTCAATTGCAGAATAAGCAGCATCAACAGTAGCGATTTTGGCATCCGTTGAGGTGCTAAATAATATTTTTAACATAACATTTTTTTGCTTCCAATCAGTTTCAAATTCCAAAAATACGTCTAATAATTCTTTAAATAAGGTGATTTTCTGCACTACGGGACTTATTCCTAATGTTCTCCTAATTTCTAATGTTACAAATATTGGTCCAAATTCAGTGATTTTAATCTTTACATCCGTTTCATTTGAGAGATTTAGAGAGTGGTTCCAATATTCTGGAGTTAAATTCCAGGCAGGATGATTTTTATCGTCATCTAGAAATGCGAATGTTAAATTTGAGGAATTCCCTTTTAATAG
The DNA here is from genome assembly GCA_004524515.1 of Promethearchaeota archaeon. The sequence continues at coordinate 15,846 of SDNV01000053.1, read as the reverse complement.
ATTATGTCTGTGATTTATTCCTTCTACAGATAGTTCTATCATTGCACCGTTCTTTGGATTAATTTTTACCGAAACGAGACTGTTTGATATCAGATTCTCCGAAGATTCAAGATTACTTTCTTGCTTAATTTTTCGACTTTCAGAATTGTCTAAAAGGTCAATTTTAGCTTTAGTGACACTTAATGGATTTAAAGATACTATAGTCCACCATCCTGCCGGTCTACTGTCCAATGAATCTTCAAAATCAGCAGCAATAGGTTGGCAAATATATTGCTCATCATCCCCATTCAACAAGATCAATTTAGCATAATCGGGTTTACCTTCTTTATCTAATTTAGGTTGCTTTTTAAAAACCATTATGGGGATAAAAACTCTTGACTTTCTCTTCCAAGATACTGGATTGAATAAACATATTTCCGCTGTTTGCTTTTCAATGTTATTATAATTTTTTTCACTAAGGATTAATCCAATATTTTCAAGAATGTTATCTAAAATTGCATTTTGTTCATTCCAATCATCCCATACTTCATCAAAGACTTCTGGTATTGAACTTCCAGGTAAAACATCATGAAATTGATTTTTAAGTGTGATTTTCCATAATTTTTCTAATTTTTCTAAAGGATACTCATAATCTAGATAATAGAGATTTGTTATTGATGCCAGAATTTCTATAGAAACAAGTAAATTTTCATACTTTCTATTAAACCTTTTTATTTCAGCATGATTAGAAAAGCAACCTCGATGGTTTTCTAAATAAAGCTCGTCATTCCAAACGGGAAATTCTTCAGAATATGCTTCAAGAGCACTATAAAAACGCTCAACTCTACTCCATTTAAAGCTATTCAATTTTGCATATTCATTTGCATAAGCGACTTCTTTATGAGTTGGCCCGTGTCCTCCGTCACTTAAGCCAAAAAAGAATCCAACATGAGGACATATATCAGGTCTAACATGCTGAAAAAGTTTTCGATTATCTATAGTATAATTCCATGATTTCTTACCCCCTGGTTTCAATAAATGTCTTCCAATTTCAAATTTTTCCCAATTTTCCAGAACTTGTATATTATAATCAAAATTAGCCGATAAGATACGACTTCCGTCGGGGCTTTCCCACCAGAAATTAACAAATGGAAAAGTGGTGTCCAAATTCCAAGTGAGTTTTGTTGTCCAAAAATATTTTGTTCCAGATTTAATTAAGATTTGAGGAAGCCCTATGTTATATCCGAAAGAATCTAAAAACCACTCAATTTTAGGAAGAGCTCCAAAATATTCCCGATAGAAACGCATTCCATAAAGTCTTTGTCTTATCATTGCCTCTCCAGAAGGCATCATACAATCAGGTTCAACATAAGAGCCTCCCACTAACTCGATGTTCCCCTTCTTAACAAATTCTTGAAGTTCTTTAAATAATTTTAAGTTATCCTCTTTAATCCATTCCAAAAGGATTGGTTGACTTAGAGCAAAGCAAAAAGTTTCTGGGAACATCTTTGCATGTTGTATTGCTTTTTTAAAAGTCACCTGAGTTTTTTTACGAGTCTGTTCGAATCTCCACATCCATGCACAATCAATATGCGATTGCCCCACCATATGAATCTGAATTTTTTCAAAATCAGTCGTTTTGGAAATATTTTCTTTCCATCGCCTTAAACTACGTTTAAATTTTATTTCTTTCCCTCCAGTAAGCCATTTTTTTAAAGTCTCTTCCGAATCAAAATCTGGTTCATCAAAATTAGAAGTATCTATTCTTTTGTTTCCTGAATAATGCCCAAATTTATCGAGAAATTTATGTGTCATTTAAAATTTTATTCCTAATTGATTTCATAATATAAAATAATAAATTGCAAGTTAATTTAGACAAATGATTGGTATTTTTTATTATTTTCAAAAAGCCCTAACCCTTTACTTAAGAAAGTACATTATGATTAAAAATGGTGTAAAAGGGAAAAAATTAGGAAAAACTGAAAAATAAAATAACATATTTAATTTATTAAATTTTGAATGAGCATGTCGCATAAGGAAAAAATAATTAATGTCTTCAGAAAAGGTTATGAGCCCACAGGTTTTGGTCCTAAAGAGAAGTTGAATTCTATTTTTAATAATACCTTTAAACCATTGGTTAATAAAAAGGATCTAAATATATTCTTGGAGCTTTGTGAAAGTAGTGAACCCTTATTACGGGCTTGGGGTTTTTTAGGATTATCTCATATAATAAAAGATAAAAGTATTTATGAGGAAGAAAAAAAATTAAGATTTCAAAAAATTATCGCTAATATACTTACTGATAAGAGTAGAATTGAATATTATGGAGGATCATCTGAGATTCAGACCACACTTAGAGAGCATCATGTAAAAAGAGTTTGTGAATTTGATCCCGTACTCACATTTGAACCGGTATATAGACATGTGCAAGCTCATACAGGAAAAACAGATGATGTTATCGTTGATTTATTAGAAAATGTTTTAAGCAAGGTATCTGATCCAAGGATAGAACCTCTCATTCTAAATCATGCAAACAATATTGATAAGACCAATTTTGGATTTAAATTAAGTATTATAAATGCTTTTGAAAATCTGAGTAAAAAAGATCAAATTAAAGATAAAAAAGCCATAAGTGATTTATTTAGAAATTATTTAAGGGAATTAAATGAGGATACTCCCAAAATTGAATCTTTAGAAGAAAGTAAGAAAATAGAATTATCCAATAAGAAGAAAAGTTTACATGAAAGCTTATTAAAAGTTGCAGCAGTATTGAATCTCGATTTCGAAAAGGAAACTTTAGAATTTTTAGATTCATTAAATTCGCCTTATGAAGAACTGTATAAAATTGCAGAGCAATACAAAGATAATGAGAGATTTAAATCTATTCTTCTTGATAAGTTAGAAAATAGTAATAATCCTCAGTTTATAAAAGATATCCTTATGTGTATTATGATCTTACATGAGAAAACTGGGAATTGGAAACAGCTGATAATTGAAAACGTGAATAAATATCAAATTATTGATAATGATTTGATAGAGGAAATGCAAAAATTTAATGTATTCGATGAAACAATGTTGATTAAATTCTTAAATGAAGGAGAAAAATGGCAACTTGATTTTATTCGAGAATTTCTTTTAAATAATCCCGAAATTTTGGAAATGTGGGTAGAATTCCAAAATCAATTTATAAAAATTTTAACTAGTTTTCAGTCTAATGATGAAAGTATAAATAATGATCCAAATTTCTATGAAAAAAAAGAATTGGCATTGAAGCTTCTAATTGACCTTGAAAGGAAAGATTTGGTTAAATATTGTATTGATAATTTCAAAAATTTGGATGATGATCATCTTAGGAAACTATCACTCTTTATCATTATAAAATTAGGGACCAATGAAATATTACTTGAGTTAAAGCAATATTTAGAAACTAATAAAGAATCTGCGGAATTTTTCAAAAAATTTTGGAGAAGTTTAGAGAATCGCGATATGCAATTTTATTACTAATAGATTTTTGTTAAAAAGGGAAATATCTAATCTGAAAGTCCATTTATTCATTTATCATAAAATAAATTATGATTTATCATTTTAATTATGGAAAAGAAGACCTTAAAGAAAATAAAAATAATTCTCTTAATTATTATCGTTGTAATTGGAACATCCCTTGGGATTTTAATACTATTTTATTATTTAATTGCCTCTAAAAGACCTGAATTTGAATTGGCAGATGAAAAAATTGATGATTTTGCTTATTGGATTGATGATATTGATAAGAAACAGATTAAAGACTCTAAATATGATTTAATTATTATTGATTATTCTGCGGATGGTTCCGAAGATGAAGAATTCACAGATGATGACGTTGATTATATGAAATCCTCGGGAGACAAAAAAAAACTCCTTCTTTCATATATCAGTATAGGAGAAGCAGAAGATTATAGATATTATTGGGAAGATTCATGGGATAATGATGAGGATGGGGAACCTGATAGTGGAGCTCCAGCCTGGTTAGATGAAGAAAATTCCGATTGGGAAGAGAATTATAAAGTTAAATATTGGATGCTAGGTTGGCAAGATATTATATATGATTATTTGGATCATATTATGGATGCCGATTTTGATGGAATATATATGGATCTTATTGATGCGTATGAATATTATGAAGACGATATTCCCAATTCAGATTGGTTAATGATTGATTTTGTTGGGAATATTTCTGATTATACTAAAACAAATAAAGGAAAAGATTTTTTAGTATTTGTTCAAAATGGCGATAATTTGTTGAAAAACTCAACTTATCGAGATTATATTGATGGGATTGGTCGGGAAGATTTATTTTATGATGAGGATGAACCTACGGATGAGGATGATCGTGAGGATAGTACCAAAAATCTAAATAAAATTTTAGAAGATGAAAAGACGGTTCTTATTGTTGATTATCCCACTAATTGGATTAATATTTATGATTTTTATAAAAAATGTGTTGATAATGGGTTTTTAGGGTATGCCACAAATAGGGACTTAGATAGTATATATGAGTATTGGTGTTTTCCACCGACATAATTTAAGTTGGATTTATGCAATTTAATAAAGGAAGAAAGGAATTTCATATTATTTCTAATTTTCTTAAGAAATTAAAAGGGGTATTATCAAAGCTATTTAGAGGAATATGGCTCATTTGTGATCAGGATCCAATTTTTACAGGTTAAAAAAATAATGGAAAAAATTAAAATATATATAAATTACGTAATCGGAATTAGAATTAAAAAAAATTATTGCTTTTGTGTTATAAAGAAGCTATAACCATAATAATCAGAATATTTTCTAAACATATCGATCTCTATTGACATCTCATTAATCTGCTCAAGTTTAGTTTTATCATCGGCATATTTTATGCGTTTTTTTTCAATATTTTTTTCAAAAGGGATATATAAATTGTCCCACCAACTAGATTCGGGGAGTTTAAAATGCGCAATAATATTTAGATTATTTTTAGCAATTAATTTTAAATTCATTTCAATGGATTTTATAGCGGGATATTCTTTAAGCCAAAAATCTCTAAGTTCTTGAGGGATTTCATCTTTAAACCAGCATACTTCCGAAAAAACAAAATACCCTTTATTTTTCAAAAACTTTTGCCAATCTTTAAGTGCATTTTCAAGTCCATAAATATAAAGAGCACCTTCTGACCAGATAACATCAAAACTATTCTCTTCAAACTCTAAATCAAACATTGATAAATTTAAAGGTTCAATTTTGTCAAGAAGATTAAGATTTTTTGCTTTTTGAGATAATTCCTCCAAAAACGGTTGATGTATATCTATTGCTATTACCTTTCCATCAGAAATTATGGCGAGTTCTAATGTTTGCATGCCACTACCACAGCCTATATCTAATATTGTAGGTTTTGGAGGTAGCTCCTTTAAAAATGAATAAGCTTTTCGGGTAGATTCATTATCACCTGGCCCTTGCCGGGGTAAATTACTAAAAAGTTCAAATAATAAATCCAAACAGCGTCAACTTTTTATGTTTTCAAAGTATATTTTAATTTTTTAAATTGATTCATATAATAATTAATATTCTATTTAAACTCTCATATATTTAATTCTTTTTTTTTATAACTTTCTTCTAAACTTAAATTGAATTATCTCTTATTTGTTTGTCCTTTTCAAAAGATAAATATATAGAATTATCCAAAAAAAGATTATATTATCATTTACTAATAAATTTCGTAAAATGCCAATTTCATGTGATTGAAACTAACAAAAATTAATTAAAAAAGTCTATTCGTAATATTATCGAAATGAGAATCAAACGATAGTACGTAATTGGCTTTTTTTTTTTCATATAAATATATTAAAGATGCATCTACATAACTTAGTAATCGTTTGGGTGTGCAGTATTTAATCAAAATTTCATAAATCATTTGATAATCATCCATAGAAAACGAATAAATCTTAAGGAAACTTTCATCGCCAAAAATCAGATCATGGATTTTAGTCATAAGCGATTTATCCCCTAATGATCTTGATATTGCTAAAGTAAAAATTTCGCTTATTACTAAATAATTAGTAATTACATCCTCTTTTTTAATATTGATATCCTTTAGAATTTCGATTGCCCTGAATCGATTTTTATCTTTTTCAGCTTTTAAAGCAAATAGAAAATTTGTATCGACAACAATTGTCATATATAATCAATGAATTGGGTTTTTTCATTTATAAACCATAAATTAATTCATCATCAGATTTTTCTGGGAATGCTAATTCTCCTTTATAACTATTTTTGACGATTTTTTCAATTAATTCATCTGTAAGTCTTGGAGAGACTATCTTTTCGGATATAAATTCATCTAAGCGATTATAAGCAAATTCTATACTTTTATCTAAAATTTCTTGTTGAGATATCTTTTTTCCTAACCTTAACGTAATCTTAGCTTGTAACCTTTCTAAAAGGCTTTTTTTGTTAAGTTTAACACTAGACATATTAAGAAATAGAAAATTCCACTTATTATACTTTTCTATTTTTAGATAATTAATATTGCTCTTTAGTTATTTGAAAAATAAAAGAAAAGAAAAAAATCTTAAAATATTTTGATAACCGAAATGATAACCAATCATTTCATAGAATTAATATCTCATTTAGACTCTAATTAAAATTAAGCCTAAATATATATACAATTTAAGATATTGTATACATGATATAATGAGAACTCTATCATTTCGAATTGATGAAAAGGAAGATAAAGAGCTAGATAATATCGCTAAGAAAATGAAAACAGATAAATCTACAGTTGCTCGTAAAGCAATTGAACTAGGAATTAAAAATTTAAAAAAGATTGAAGCTTTTGAGAACATAAGAATACGAAAGTGGACGATTTGGAAAGCAGCTGAATATTGTGGAGAATCTTATCGTTCATTTCTGCGTTTATTGCGTGAAGAGAATATTCCATTTCCACTTTCCACTGAAGAATTAGAGCGTGAATTCCATGAAAATAGCAGTGAGTAATTCTTGTCCACTAATTCACTTAGCTACTGTTGGCATAATCGATTGTTTATTTAGACTTTATGATAAAATTCTTATACCTGAATCAGTATATGATGAAGTGGTAATTAAGGGTAAAAAGGAAGGACATTCTGATGCATTAATTATTGAACAAGCAATTTCTAATGACAAAGTCCAAGTCAAAAATGTAAAAATAGGAAAGAAAGATTACTCCTCCTTAAAATTACATCAAGGAGAAGTCCACACTATTAATCTTGCTCTTAATTCAGAAATTGAAATTATTTTATTAGATGATGAGGAAGCCAGAATCTTTGCGAGGAAATTAAATTTGAAAGTAAAAGGTACATTGGGGATTCTTTATGATTTAGTAAAAAAAAGATATTTAAGCTTAGAAAAAGCCCTTCATTATTTAAGAGAACTGAATTCTATAATGTATTTGTCATCTGATGTTTATAATTATGTAGCAGATGAGATTAAAAAGATATATAGAACAGAATAATTTTCAAAAAAGAATAATTAATAAAAATTAAAAAGAAATTGAAAATTAAAATAGAAAAATTTATTTAACCAACTTCTACATCCAATTTTTTACGTTCTTCAAGCAGATCGTCAACTAGTGATGGTTCTGTCAATGCAATATCATGCTCTAAATCTCATCGACGCTTTAAAAAATTTAAACAGAAATAAAAATTGAAATTGTTTAAAATCAATATATAGATCTGTTTAAATAGATCTGTGTATATGATTTAATTATGACACATAAAACAATTTCATTATCAGAGAAAGCTTATAATCTACTAAAAAAGGTAAAACGAGAGGGAGAATCTTTTTCTAAAGTTATAGAAAGATTAATTTCAAAAAAAGAAAATCCTTGGTTGAAAATGCAGAATAAATTTGATCCCAAATTTTTTGATGATTTAAATGAAAATATCAGGAGATTAAGAGAAAAAAATCTAACTGGGAGTGAAGAAGATGATTAAAATCATCGAAACTGATGTAGCTATTGATTTTTTAAGAGGAAAAAATGAACTAATAGTTAAAAAAATCTCAAAACTAATAAAAGAAGGTGTAGATTTAAAAATTACGCAAATTACTGCGGCTGAATTATGGTATGGCGTATACCGACTAAAGTTGAAAGAAAAACAGATCTCCGAAGCAAAAAAATTAAATACATTTCTATCAAATTTTACAGATATTTTTACATTAAATAATAGTTCAAGTAGAATATATGGAGAAATGTGTGCTGAATTGGACAAACAAGGTCTCAGAGTTCCTCAATTCGATCTTTTGAATGCATCCGTAGCTATTGCTAATAAAGTACATTTAATTACTCGAGATAAAAATCATTTCCCTAGAATTAATGCCCTTTCTGAATTTGATTTTCTTGAACTGTGGGAATAATTTTATGAGTTCTTAAATTATAAAATATAAAATTATCTTTAGCTCAACTGAAATCATTTGATATCGTTATTGTTGATGATAATGATGAGGAGTTTGAAAATCAAAGTCTCTCCTTAAACACATCAGTTTTAAATCAATATTATAAAATGAATATACTAATATTAAAAAAAGAGTTAACTAGTCTCTTTTATAAAATTTAACTAATTATAGAAAAAAAAGAAAAGTTTGAACTTAATTTAACCTATTTCTACATCCATTTTTTTACGTTCTTCAAGTAGCGAATCAACAACGGAAGGGTCTGCTAATGTCGTAACATTTCCTATATCGGTTCCAGAGGCAATTGCTTTTAAAATTCTTCGCATTATCTTTCCATTGCGTGTTCTGGGCAAGTTATCCGCGAATTGAATGACGTCTGGTTGTAATATTGGTCCAATTTCTTTCAAGAAATTATTTAGTTAATGATGAAAAAACAGTTTGATGCCGAATTTTTTGATTATTTAAAAGATAACATAAAACATTAAGAAACAAAAAGTAAGTAATTTTTTAAAAGAGTAAGAAATTTATACTTACATATCTTTTATCTTTTTGGTATCATGGAAATAAAACATAGAAAATTATCTACGAAAGGTCAATTGTCAATCCCTAAAAGATTTCGTGAGATGCTCAATTTGCATGCTGGAGACGAAGTTATTCTAATATTAAAAGATGATGGGATTGTTATCAAACCAAAAGTATCTCATATTGGAATGTTGAGAGGGCTTTTAAGTGAAGAAATTGATCTTGAAAAAGCCAAGGCATTTATAGAAAAGGAAAGAAAAGAATGGAGAATTTAATATGGAATCATATGTTATTGACGCTGTAGCGTTTTTAGCCTATCTTGCCAATAAGCTTCCTTTAGAAGCAGATAAAACATTTAAAAAAGCGGAGAACAAAGAAGTTATTCTATATCTCCCTTCAATCGCGTTAGGAGAATCACTATACACCATTTACAAAGGAAAAGAAATATTTGGTAAAAATATCCCGGCAGAAAAGATTGATTTAATTTTCCAAATTCTTCAGAATAGAGAAACGATCCAATTAGTTGGATTAGAATTAGAGGCGTGGAAAATATTTCACGAGTTAAATATCCCTGAAATGCATGATCGAATGATTGTTGCCGTTTTTCACTATTATGAGGCATCAGCAATTATCACAAATGACCCTGAAATTAAAGAACAGGTACCTATTGTTTGGGAATAAAGAACAAATTAAAAAAAAGTAAATATTTTTAGAATTAATTAAAACTCTAACCAATTTCCACATCCATTTTCTTGCGTTCTTCTAAAAGCGAGTTTACAACGGAAGGATCTGCCAATGTCGTCACATTTCCGATATCTGTTCCAGAAGCGATAGATTTTAAAATTTGGAATTGGAAATCAACTATGTTTTATATCATAAAAAAGTATGGAAAACTCTTCATTTTCAATGATTTCAATTAAATAATCAGTAGACCAAACTAATGATAATCCAATATTTTCTTCAAAAGTTACTCGCTTCCTTAAAGTCTGAGTCGAGACAGCTTCCTCTTTATGATAAACATATCCTCCAATTACTCCAATTAAATTGAATCCAAAACCCTTAGTTGTACCTGTATCAGAATCTAAAATTATTATATCTTCTCGTTGTATAGAAAATTCGGGTTTAGTAAAGACTGGACTGCCACTATTTCCTGGAAAGGAAAATCCATCAATTAAAAAAGTTTTATCTTTATTAATTCTACTTATCGTTCCAGTTCTTAGGATTGGATCTACCCAATCCTCATATTCAATACCAGGTTGGTAACTTAAATAGAAAATCTCAAATAATTCATGAATTTGGTCTATTGTAAGGCGATATTTGGGAGGAATTACTCTAATATTCATAATTTCTTCATCGAAAGAGATTGGAATAATTGCTATATCAATATTTTCATCTGGATGAAAAAACCAATCTGTATCAAATAGATTCTTGAAATGTGATATAGGTATTATAATTGTATCGTTATTCTTCCCGCTAGCAAACATTAATAGATTTTGATCAATAAACTCATTTTTTGAACTATTAAAAACAACATGTTTAGCAGTAACAAGTATAAATAATCCTTCTTTTCTAATTAAAAAACCTGTGGCAATAGGTTCAGTTCTATCATCAATCTCATTATAATATCCTAAAAAAACAATGGCTTTCTTTCTAGATTCTATTAATAATTGTAGATTATAATTTTTTGTCATTCGATCATAACACTCTAATATGATTTATTAATTCAATATAAACTCTGATATATAAAAATGAACCTAAATGAATTAATATATCATAGATATTTTCTATTCTATTTAGCTATAGGAGACATAATAAATATTAATAAAAATATATAAGGTAAAACAAAATCAGTAAATTTCACTTAATAATTAGTGAAAATTTTGATAATCTCATTTATAAATATAATTTAGACAATCTTTTATCAATTTCATTATCATCCATTTTAACTTTTTCACCATTCCTACGAGTATATGCTATACGAGATCCATCTTTTGTGTAGAAAAAACTTAGACTCCCATTATTTGAGGGAATTCTTATCCTGATTAAAGTCTTTTCTTTATATTGTCTTATTTCTATCCGATAATTGTCTTTTTTCAAATAATTCCAGCACTTTTGTCTAATTTCCCTTTTTAATTGGTCTATAGTCTTATTATTATCTCTAAGATAACTTTCTATTCCTACTATTTTATCTATACCCTTTAGATTTTCATTAATACCAAGGAATATATAGCCCCCTTCCCAATTTTCAAAAGCATTAATATGACCATATAGATCATTTCCGGATCCATTTCTAAGGGCAGATTCAGTAGGTATAGATTTTAATTCTATTGTATAATCTTCTCCTCCTCTTGCTTCAGCCTCGATTATCTGATTGATCCATGCTTCAATTGAGGAGTGAAAAGGTTTAATGTCATCAAAAATTGTATCATTTTTTATATGTTCAATTACATCTGATAATTCATCTTCTAAAAAGTCATAAGTATATGGAAGACTATTAACATACTCCTTAAGCAAATAATCTGATATAAACATTCCATGCATTAATATGTATTTTTGGTCATCAAATTCTTCTTTTTGATTTTCGTTGAAGGTAATTTGATTTTCTATATTATCAGGGAGTTTTTCATAATAGCAGGAAAAAACAATATCTTCACCTTTAGCATAATCTTTAATCTTTTCAGTAAATACATGGATTTTTACTGGTAGATTAGAGTACAAATAAAAAGACTTACGAATTCTATAAAAGTTATCCTCAACGATTTTGGGATAGATAACTATAAAGTCGTTAATAAGTTGTTTTATTATCCTTAATTTTTGATCATACGAATATAATTCTGAATGAAAATATCCTGTTTTTTTTCTATTCATTTTATCTCTTATTGCTTTCAAGGATATATCTGGTCCAGGAAGAGTAATTGCTTCAATTGGTATCGGATTTCGGAATTGAAAATATTTAAGATGTGATTTAATATCTTCTTTTAAAAAGGATAAAGCTGCTCCTTTTATTGGCCTAACAATCCAACCATTAGGTCTAATAAATTTTATAAAATCTAAGTAATCAACCGCATTTCCGTTCTCAGATAAATTAGATATTTCTGTTCTTTTTGAAGGAAAGTATATCCATTCTGGATTTCTATCTGAAAACTTATAAAGTCTTTCTTTCATAGTTGGAAAGTATAGTGTCTTAAAAGCTTCATACATATCGATTTCTTTATTAGCTTGATTAACTTTTTTAAAATAATTATTATTCTTATCAATATGAATTTCTATTGAAAGATTACCCTTAATAATTAAAATAGCATAAGGTATTTTATTTACGATTTCCTTTTCAAAATAATTGCAGAGTTCTTCTATAGTAGGAATTTCAGACACATCCTCCCAAAATCTTTCTCTTAAATCAAATTTCATCATCTCTCGTTGATATTTAATTGGATATTCCTTAGAGTAATATATCCCATGTTCATCTTGAGCAAGGGATCTGATAAAATCTTTAAAAAGTTCTTTCGTTAAATTTCTCTTATATCTAGACATCAGATCTCTGTTATTATCTTTATTTAAGAAATTTGAATATTAAAATAATTAACATTTTATTTCAAATTAAATATATCTTCTGAAAAACTTAAAGTCTTATTCTATTTTTAAATTAAGATTTCCATGATGATGATAAAAAAAATTTTTCTTTAAAAAGGGGAAAATAATTATTATTCTAATAAAATGTCAATTGATTATTTTTCTATATAATTTATTTTTAAAAAAATGTTAGAGAATGGATAAAAATGCCTGATATATTCACAATAAATATAAGTAATTCTGATTTACTGTGGCGTGTTAGAGCTTATGTCATAGGATTTCTCTTAGCTGATGGTTCTATTCAAGCAACAAATGGTTACAGAGTTTCAGCGAGTCAGCATATACGAGACATAGATGTCCTTAATAATATTCAAATGGCAATAGGAGGTAAAATTTCAGAATCATATGAAGAAAATATTTGCTATCTAAATGTATATGGAAAAGATTTAGTTATGAAAATACAAGACTTTGGAATGGTTGAACGACACACAAAACCAGATATAGCGATAAATATTTTACCACCTCAATTTATTAACATGACTATAAATGGTCAAACTTTAGTCAGAGACTTTGTGAGAGGATATTTTGAGGGTGATGGATGTTTTCATGGAAATTTAAGCGATAGATCAAGTAGATTTTATTTACCTGGACCTGAAAATTTTCTATTAGCTCTAAATTTATTGATTTTAAATGAAATACCTGATATAACAACTTTCATAACACCAGAGAAATATCGGATTTATAGAATAGATCAAAAAGAATTTGTAGTCTATGGAGGTCTTAAAATCTATCTTAAAGATGCTGGTTTTTATCAATTAACCGACTTAGATTTAGAAAATGGGATCATAGAAACTAAAGAACATCCTTGGTTAAAAAGATTACATATTGCAGGTTCATTCAATTGTATTAAATTTTTTAATTGGCTCTATTGTGATAATGATTTTTTTGATGATTTTGAGATTAATAAAATCCATATTTGTGGTCAAAGGAAATTTAATAAATGTCTTAATGTACTAGGAAATTCTCAATATAGGCAAAAAAGAATAGCTCCAAATTGGAGTGATTTACTTCCTGAGATCACATCCTTGTTAAAGCCTGTATTCTACACGACAGAACAGCTAATGATGATTACAAACCAATATTTATTTAATAAATTGGAGTCTCTTAATCAACTATTTCTTTATGAAGAAAATAGAGTTGAAAATCCCGATATATTTAGATACAGACTAAAATATTTGGAATTTCAAGATGGATTATTAGATCGAGTACAAGAGAGAATTGGACGATCGAATTTTAATTATTATTTTAGTACTATCAATCCTCCTCCTGAAATTCCTTCCAATTTAAGAAGAAAAATCGAATTGCTTGATAGAAATGAAAATTTGAAATTTAATTTGAAAAATTTAATTGTGTTTATTTTTCTTTTAAATGATAACGAATTTTTAGCTTATAAGCAAATATTAGATCATTTAATCCAAATGAAAGTTTTCAAAGAATCTACATTAAGACAAAATAGAGTATTATTAGATATAGCAGAATTGAAATCGTTTGAAATTTTAGTATCTTATGATGAAAAAGAGAATCTTGAAGACCAATGTTTAGCACTAAATAAATCAATAATCCCTAAATATTATAGAATAAATTCATTTAAGCTTAGAGAATTAATGGAATATTATTTTTTTAATTAATACTGATATGTTAATTGAAAAAAATAAAAAATTTTAAAAAAAATAAAAAAAAGTATTTAACCAACTTCTACATCCATTTTCTTGCGTTCTTCTAAAAGCGAGTCTACGACTGAAGGATCTGCTAATGTCGTCACATTTCCGATATCTGTTCCAGAAGCAATTGCCTTCAAAATTCTTCTCATAATCTTCCCACTGCGCGTTTTTGGTAAATCATCGGCGAATTGAACGACGTCTGGTTGGAATACAGGACCAATCTCTTGTCGAACATGATTAATGATTTCCCTTTTCAATTCTACTGATTTTTCAACACCCTGAATTAATGTTACGAATGCCCAAATAGCTTGACCTTTGATTTCGTGCGGAAAGGGGGCCACTGCAGCCTCGGCAACTTTAGGATGGCTCACAATCGCAGATTCCACTTCCATTGTTCCAATTCGATGACCGGATACCTTTATAACATCATCAAGTCGTCCTAAAATCCAATAGTATCCATCTTCATCCCGACGCGCTCCATCACCCGTATAATAACATCCCGGATATCGCTCGAGATAAGTTGATTTAAATCGTTCTGTATCGCCCCACACATCTCTCAACATTCCTGGCCAAGGTTTGGCAATGCAAAAATACCCACCTTCGTTTGGCTCGGTAACTTCATCACCTTCCAAATCAAAGATTATTGGTTTAATACCAAAGAACGGTAAACAGCAGGAACCAGGCTTTGTTGGAGTAGCGGTTGCTATTGGAGTCATAATAAATCCACCGGTCTCTGTTTGCCAGTAAGTGTCTACGATTGGGCATTTTCCCTTTCCAACAACTCTATGATACCATGTCCATGCTTCGGGATTAATAGGTTCTCCAACTGTGCCTAAAACTCGAATAGAGCTGAGATCGTGTTTGTTGACTGGCTCTTCCCCAAATCGCATCAAGGCCCTTATTGCAGTTGGGGCAGTATAAAACTGAGTTACTTTATGTCGCTCGCAGATGTCCCAGAACCTATCGACTGCTGGATAGGTAGGAACGCTCTCAAACATTAGCGTGGTGGCACCATTTGCTAAAGGTCCATATATGATATAGCTAGGTCCAGTAATCCAGCCTATATGTCAGCTAAGATAGGCGAAATGCCATAATTTTCTGCTGTACAATACCAGACATCTCCTTCTTTATAATTAAATACTACTTTATGAGTATAGGAAGTGTAAAGGATATATCCCGCTGTAGTATGCTTAACGCCTTTAGGCTTTCCAGTAGTTCCGCTCGTATACAAAATGAATAATGTATCTTCAGAATCCATTTCTTCGCACTCGCAATCATCATCCTCCCCCTTAATAAACTCATGATACCATATATCCTTTTTTGTACTTGGTACGTCATTTCCAGTACGTTTTACTTTAATAACGTGTTCAATTGTAGGGACATCATTAATCATTTGAGCAACATCTTCCATCTTTGGATAAGTTTTGCCTGCTCTTACAGTTTCATCGCTCGTGAACAATAATCTCGAATTTGAATCTTCAATTCGATCTTTAACTGCTTCTTTAGAGAATCCTCCAAAAACTATCGAGTGAATAACACCGAGTCGAGCGCATGCTAGCATGATAATGGCTAATTCAGGGATCATAGGTAACCAGATAGTCACTCTATCCCCTTT
>SDNV01000192.1 GCA_004524515.1 Promethearchaeota archaeon | reverse complement strand
TTATGAATTTTTACCTTAAAATAATTTTACGATTTTTCGAAGATAGATGATATTAAAGATTTAATTGCAATAAAAAATTTGACTACTTATAATAATTCTTTCACTTAAGTTAATTGTAAAACTAAGTTGACCAAAATGAATATGCAAGAAAAAATTATTGATGATGAGATTCATGAGAAAATGACATTGGAAAATGTCTTCAAAATTTTTAATGATAACGTCTTTCCAATGCTTAATGAGGAAGAAAAAGAGTACTGCAATGAACTTCAAGAGTTTTGCTTAGAACTACACCCTAAAATTGATAAATCTAAGGATGTTTATGTCCTTTTTCCTGAATTGGGTAAGCGTGGTTATCTTCAACGGATTAATAAGTGGAAAGATTTTACGCCCTATGGAATGAAAAAAGAAATTCTCCTTGGAACCCATCTCTCATTACTAGATCCTCAACTTGAACTTGCAAGATTAGCAAGTGGAATCTTATGTGGGAATCCAACCTTCCATTACTACACTCATGGAGGTACTGGAGATACAGTTCAAAAGGTTCAAGATGAATTGATGTCGGGACAAAAGATTGGATGTATCGGAATCACTGAACCTAATCGCGGTTCTGATGCGGTAAATTTAACTACAATTGCCACTAAAACTGAGGATGAGGTCATTTATAATGGTGAGAAAGTATATACAACAAATGGACCAAAAGCAGACTATTTCTGTGCGTATGCGGTCTATGATGAAGCTCAACCACGAGATACTATGGTACAGGCAATGATTAAACGCGAATTTGGAGTGAAAACTGAACGCTTAAAAATTAATTCAGTACCTCGTGTACATATTGCACATACTTTGTTCGATAACGTTAAAATTCCAAAAGAATACATCTTAGCTGATGATGGGCTCGGTTATGTGCGGTTATTCGAGGGTTTAGTTCCTGAACGCTTAAGTATAATGAATTAATGAGTTTAAATCGCGAATTCCGCGTCATGCTTAAAATGGGTTCAGGAGTAGGGATTTGTTGGTCTGGATTAATATATGGTATTATCTATACAAACCTTAGAAAGCAATTTGGAAAACCCGTCATTAGATATCAAGGAGTAGGCTATGGGTTAGCAGATTTATTAACAAAAACAAATGCGGCTACAGCTCTAGCTCTTCAAGCAGCTTCAGTATATGATGACAGAATCTTATTTGCTGATAAATCTTCTGAGGGAAAGACAGCAGCTGAAAAGTGGGTTGCATCAATCTCTTCTCAAGGAAAATATTATCTCGCTAAACTAACTCATGAGATTTGCTATGAAGTTCAGCAACATATGGGTGGCGTGAGTGTAACCGACAATACACCCTTGGATGAGTTAATGGATGTCAGCAAAATCGAAGAAGTCATTGGTGGAGCGAGAAATATCCAGCTTCTTCTCATACAATCTCAGATTCAGAGATTTATGAGATTATTATAAGAACAAAAATATTACTTTTTTTTTTCTTATTTATACTACCCTATATTGTAATTATAGAGAATTTAACAAAATAAAGAATTTTATTGGATTTCAATAAAGTTGCCACCAAGATGCTTCTAATTCATAATTCTCTTGAGAAATAGGATAAATTTCTGACAAGTTATTTAGGTTCTTTTTTGCTTCTTTCGCTAATTTCCTTAACTTATTTAAAAAGAAATCATCGTGATATGCTTCTTTCATTGTCTCAACAGCATCATTATAATTTTCTAAAAAATTTCCATAATATCCAATATATGAGGAAAAATCCTTTTCTGAAAAAATCACCACATTATCTTTAAAAGGGATTTTATCATGTATTAGAAATTCTTTATATGAATCCCGATTAAGTAAAATAATTATTAATTTTCGATTAAAGTCTTGATACCCTTTTTTACATTTTTTAATTATAACAGTTCTTTTATTGGATGTTGTATAATCTATGTTAATAATACTGAAAGGCGATTTAAACAAAACATTATCAACTGATTTGAGGTTTCCATTTAATCTATTTGGCATGATTTCGTAAAAACCTTTTAAATTCTGATCCAATGTAAAATCAATGAATATATATTCCAAAACAAAATGGATATATTTTCCAATTAAATAATGTCTTTCTGAATTATCGTTATAATATTCATTAACCCATCTTTGAAAATCCAACTCTTTCTCTTGAAAAAGAGAATATAATTTATTTTTAATAGTTGTTGGATCAGGATTCTCACCAATTTGATCATTTAAATATTTACTAACAGCTGTAAAATTTCCTAATTCCTCATATAGAGATTTCCAATTTAATATATCCTCGTTATTATATAATCCCAGTTTTTCATTACATTCAATCCATTGTCTGAAATTCCATCCTCTAAGGTTGAATTCTTTTTTCAATCTCGATTTAATAGTTCTTGAATCGGGAGACTGATCTGTCTTTTGACTTAAGTAATTACTAACTGCTAAAAAGCTACCTAAGTCTTCATATAATTCAATCCAAACCTCCAAATCATCATTGCTATATGTAAAACGTTCTTTATGATATTTATCTTCCCACTCATTGAAATCCCATCCTTCTTGTTCAGCAAGTTGGATAATATACTTTTTAATTGTATGATGACTTACAGAAACTAGGTTCTCAACGGAACGATAAGAGCCTTTTTTTTCAAAAATCTTTTTCCATTTATTTGCATCTCCTAATGTATAATGTGGTAAGAAATAGCTAGGATTTTCTCTTTTGTACGCGTTTTCCCATTCTTGAAAATTTACTCCATCTTTCTCAAATTTTTCCATTAATCTCTTTACTATAGTCGAATAATCGGGAGCTGGTTTATTTGCTTTCCTTAAATAATTAGCTACTTCTAAAAAACTTCCTATTTGTTCATATAAGATTTTCCACTCTTCTACTTCAGAATCCTTATAATGTATATTTCTTTGGTGTTTTTTATAATTTTCAACCCATTCATCAAAATTCTTTCCCTCTCTTAGAAATTTTTCGTTTAACCTTTTCATTATGATCCTACGATCGATTTCGATACCATCTTTACCAAATTCTCGTTCTATTCCTCTGAAACTGCCAATTTTTTCATATAAAAGTTGGCAAATAGTCAGTATTTCATCTGAATATTTATTTTTAAAATTATAGTTTAAGAGTTTCCTTATAGGTTCGCCACATTCTTGGCAATATGTGATCTTCTCTTTACATCCGCCTATATGCTCTATTTCGCCAATCATAATTTTCCAACCACAGTTAATACAATAAAATAAGGTAGATTTATCTACTTCTTTATCAATCATTTTATGTTTTACCATGGTATGATAAATGTTTCTGAATAATATTATTTCAAATATATAAATAAAAAAAAATAGAGTATAGAGAAAAATGAATTATTATTTGATATCAGTAAAATAGAAGCTGTTATTGGTGTAGCAAGAAATATCCAACTTCTATAGATACAATCTCAGATTCTGAGAATTATGGATTACTCTAACGTTTTTTATTTATCTCTATTTATTATGAGAGAGCTCAATTTTTAGTTCTAAAATTTCTCTTATTTTTTGTATACTCTAAGGGAAATCAAACTTTTCTTTAAAGCAGAAGGATTCAACTTCTATTGTACAAATTTCATCTCATATTTTTCCTTTATTCATAGTATATAATTTATAAACAATTGTGAGAATCCAACTTTATAATTTTGTTTAGGTAAAAGCCAATATTTAAGAGGTTATTATTTTCTTTATAAAGTCCTTCATCATTCGAACAGAATCTAATTATTCTTGAAGTTTTTTTATAGACTCTCCACTCTCCTTAGTATATTGAAAATTTCTATACTTGGAATTTGGAGAAGAATATGATAATTTCCGCCTTGTATTTCTTGTGAGCAAAAATTGCGAATTTCCGAGGGTTTTACAAAGTTTAAAAAATCTTTCTCACGTTTGGATAAACCTACCAGGAGTCAACAGCTTACCTGAGGATTTTGAACTTTATTTTAATGATACAAAAAAGATTAAGCTTTTTATGAAAAAAAGTATTGAAGAGACATTAGATGAATATTTAAAGCTTGAAAATCCTGAATATTATGTTATCAAGATTCATCAATCATGTAGATTACCACTATTTGATAATAATATACTTTATCAAGAGATCAGATAATTTAAGTAGCTAATCAAAAAATTTTTTCACTAATTTATTCCAGATTAAATT
Source organism: Promethearchaeota archaeon (assembly GCA_004524515.1). The sequence goes on along the minus strand of SDNV01000192.1, from coordinate 333 downwards.
GATTCAAAAAGCTTTCTTTTTTTTTAGAGTGGTTTAATATAAAGCATGATATATAAAAACCTTAGAAAACAATTCGGTAAACCTGTGGTTAGGTACCAAGGAGTAGGTTATAGATTAGCAGATTTAATCAGTAGCTGAAAAGAGAGTTGTCTCTATCTCATCTCAAGGGAAGTATTATCTCGCCAAATTAACTCACGAAATATGTTATGAAGTTCAACAGCATATGGGGGGAGTCAGTGTTACGGATAACACTCCTTTAGATGAATTGACAGATATAAGTAAAATTGAAGAGGTAATTGGAGGTTCCAGAAATATCCAATTACTATTAATCCA
>SDNV01000191.1 GCA_004524515.1 Promethearchaeota archaeon | reverse complement strand
ATATTAAAAGATGAATTTAAAATCAATTTAGAAGAAAAAATCTTAGTGCGCGAGATCGAATTGCTAATTCTAAGAGGCTTATTATCTTGCAGAATAGAAGATAACAAAATCCTATTTTAGGCTATTTTAAAAAAACTCGTCTTTTTTAAATGCTAATTTAGAATTATTGAAAAAAGCATTGCATTATAAATTATGATTATCGATTCTCTCGATAAAACTATTCAGCTTAAAATTGTGTATTTTGGACCAGCTTTATCTGGAAAAACAACTTCCTTAAAGTCTCTTTTTAATCACTTTGGAAAGAAAGAAAAAGTTAAAAGTATTGAAAGCACCGTAAATAGAACTCTTTTTTTTGATTACGGAACTATTTCATTTCAAAATGAAAAATGGAAACTAAAGCTTCACATCTATTCGACTACTGGCCAAGACTTCTATATTGTAACGCGACCAATAACACTCAGAGCAGTTGATGGAATTATTTTTGTAGCAGATTCTCAGAGAAGCGCTTATGAGCGAAATCTTATTTCTTGGAACGAATTAGATACCTATTTTGAGAATTCTTTAAAAAACCTCCCAAAGATTATTGCATTTAATAAACAAGATTTACCAGACAAATTTAGTCATGCTACCTTTTTGGAAAAAATTGACTACGATAAATATGAGAATATTGACATTGGATTTACAATAGCTTTGAATGGAGAAGGAATTTTGAGTTCTTTTGAGAATATTTTAAGATTTATTTTTAAGGATTTATATAAAAGCAATATAATTTCATCATTATGTTAGTCCTCTTTATATTTGGACGGTAATATCCCTTTTTTTCGTTAATTTATTTTTAAAGTAAACATAAATTAAGATCAATTAATTGAATGCAACATTTACACTTAAAAAAAATTGAAAGTATCATATATTTTAAAATCCGATTTTGTTCAAGAGATTGTTTATGCGGGATTAGGGTGTATCTTGATAATCATGGTTTTCAATATTATTCCAGAACAATTTCATTTTAGTGCGGATTCTATAAAAAGTATTTATCCAAGAATTATGATTATAATGTTGATTTTAATTTTTTTATTTTTATTTTTAATTCTCAATCAACAAAATCTTAGAAGAAAAATTCTAAAAATAGATTATAAGAAAAATATTATATTATTTTCCATTTTCAATTTTACTATTTTCTATTTTTTATTTTTTGGTACTGATTATAGTTTTTTTGGACTTGAAATAGATAATTGGTGGCGTGCTTATATGGTTGCTCAAATGGCTGAAGAAGGATACCCTTGTGATTTCGCCTACAAAAATCTTCCCTCTTATTATTATCCTTTCTATTTTTATAGTCTTGCATTAATTGCTCTGCTCTTTAATATAGAACCTTATAAAATGCTTAGATATGGTTTCTTATTTTGTTATTATATATTACCTATTATTGTATATGAAGTATGGAACAAAATTTATGAAAAAAAAGTCTCTTTTATCATATCTGTTTTTTCAGCAATTTTTTTTTATACTATAACTGAGGTAAATCAGATGATATGTTATCTACTAATTGTACCATATTTTATTTACTATTATGAAAATTATCCAGTAAAGAAGTTTGGAAAAAAAGATTATTTTATCGCTGGAATTTTAGGCTCAATACTTTTTTGTACTTATTTAACATATTTCTTTTTTATTCCTATTTATTACTTTATACAGTTATTACAAAACAAACATAAGTTTAAGGAAAAAATTGCTCATATCTTAAAAATTTCAATTCTTATTATTTTATTTAGTAGTTGGTATTTAGTTCCACTCTTCATCTCGTTTTTGATTTATGGGTTTGAAAATCATGTAAACAATGTTTTTAATCATATTTATATAGAAATTCCTTTCTTTACCCAAATTTATCCCTTCTCATTACTGGGGATTATCGTATTTATTGGTTTCATATATCTAATTAAAAACTACTCATTCTTCCAAGATTTTAAAATTCTTGGAAATATGCTGTTATCTTTATACATCTTAATTTTAATAGGATTCTTTGGATATGCTTTTAAAACACCTTTATTTTTAAATTGGCGCCTATATAAAATTCCTAAATACATTTTAATAATTTGTTCAAGTATCTATATAGTTAAGTTCTTTGATTTTTTATCTAATAATAAAATTAACTTTAAAAAAAGCTATAAACTTAGTAGATATTCAAATCAATTAAAAATGTATCTAATAATAACTATCTTCTGTGTTCAGACCTATAATATTGCCATGCTTACTATATCTTTTGTCCCTTATGAAGATGCTTTTACAGAAGAAATCCCTAAAGATAGATTAGCCGTATTTGGAGAAATAGATTATAAAAACAAAGTTTTTCTTACTGGTTATATTGAAATTTGTCCATATATCCCAATAAAATTATTTTTATTACATGACCCACAATTATCACATCCAAGCGCCCTTCATAATGAGAGAGTTGCATTTCTCGAAAAATTAGCCAAATCAAAAACGCCCAAGATTTTCTATGATAGAATAGTCAATAGTAAATTTGAAGTAATTGATTATTTTTATTTAAAACCAATAAATAATAATACTGAATTTGAATTTTATGCTACTTATTGTGAATTTAGGAATAATGAGAGAATACAGATTGTTTTTAGTAGATTACTATTTGAAGACAAAAATAAATTTGAAGAAATAATTATTGATGATGAAATAGTTTACAGAACAATATATTAGTTATAATATCCATCAAGAAATTAGCATTATGTCAAATAATAATATTCAAAAATTAATTAAATCTCTTTTAAAGAGTGATATCATTCAAGAAATCATTTATACACTTATAGGGTGTTTACTATCTTTTTTAGTATTTTTATTCATTCCAAAAAGATGGTATTTCACGGCATACTTATCTTTTAAATCTAGACATTATCCAATAATGTTTATCTCAATATTATTTTTAATCTTTGTATTTCTCTTCATTTTATTTAACCAATCTAATTCTAAGACACATTTATTTAAGTTAAATTATAAAAGAAACATTATTCTTTTCTCAATATTTAATTACACTATACACTGTTTTCTCTTCCTTTTAACTAATTTTGGAATTTATTTTTATAAATTAAATATTACAGATTCTCTTTTTTTGAAATATTTTTTGATATGCAGACCTTTTTATTTATTTAATTATTTTTTCTTGATTTTCTATATATTATTACCAATTTTTCTCTATGAAATATGGAAAAAAATTTATGAAGAAAAGTTGGCTTTTTTTATCTCATCTTTATCTATAATTTTTTTATTAAAACCGTTTTTTATTGATTTTATAATAGTAATATTTTTTATTGTTCCATATATTCTCTATTATTTTGAAAATATTAAATACAGAAGTTATACAATAAAACATTATATCTTTGCAGGAATTTTCGGGACAATATTATTTTCGTGTTATTGTATCTATTTTTTAATAATTCCCATCTATTTAATAATCTCATTATTATCGAATAAAAAAAATTTTAGAGAGAATTTCAAATATATAATCATAATTTCACTTTTCGTCTTATTATTTAGTTGCTGGTTTTGGATTCCATTATTAATTTCATTTTTTATTAATAAAGCAAATATCAATCGAATAACAGATACTCAATTGCTTCTTATAGAATTTCAAATATTTGATTTATCTTTTGCTTTTTCGTTTCTTGGAGCATTTTTTGTAATTAGTCTAATTTTAATTATTAAAAATTATAAAAAGTCTAAGGATATACAAATATTAGGAAATTTAATGTTATCTAGCTTTATTTTACTTTTAATAGCATTCATTGGATTTATTTTGAATCTATTTTTTATTCCACTTTATTATTTTCGGCTTCATTTTTACATATCTATTATAGTATCATGTATTTTTTATGTCAAGTTTTTCAATTTAATAAACACAGGGAAAATTTTTAAAAGATATGAATTTAAAGGTAATTTTAAACAGTTAGAGATATTTTTATTATTTTTTATTATGTTCTCTCAATTTTATTTCAATGTACATAATATCTATCTTTCTCATTATCATAGAAGTGCCTTAAATCAGGAAGATCCCGAGATTATTATTTCATCGTTTTATAATGAGCAAGATGAGGAATTTACAATACCTCTCACAAGAAGTTATGAAATTTCCATAATAAATTCATTTTTCGCATTTTTATATCAATTAATAGGGTTAAAAATCTTAAAATATAGCAGAATTGAGTTATTGAGTTCTCTTTCAATTGATCTATATTTTAAATATTCTAGAAAAAAAGGATTCCATATTTATTATTGATATAGTCATCCTAATAATTTATTAAAAGATTAAATGTGAATCTAAAAAAAATCTGATGATACTTGAGTTTGTATCCTAATACTCTTTTGGCTATTATCTTCAATCACAGAGACTAAAGCGGAAATATCTTGCTTAGTTTCATAAGCAATCTCTCTTTCTTCCCCTTTCTGCCATTTATTAAAACCAGTTAAACTCGGGGCTGTTTCAAAAAGGCCTTTCTGGAGACCACT
>SDNV01000052.1 GCA_004524515.1 Promethearchaeota archaeon | reverse complement strand
TTTTTGAAGATAAAATGCATTTTTTAACTGAGTTAGTAGAAAAGCCAGTTTTAACAGATCCTGCAAAAAATAATATGAATATTCATCGCCATTTTTATCGATATTCAAAAGGGGATTTTATAGGTCCTGCCTTGAAAATATCTACTACAAAAAGTAAAATAACCTTTAAAGGTAGTCATGAATATGAAGATTTAATACAGGAAATTGTAACAAAAACCATAGATAAGAACGAATTTGAAATAAATGGGAATTTAATAACTGGGAGTGATATAAATGAAGAATTACAATCTCTGGGATTAAGCTGGAATCTAAAAAAATCCACAGGTAAGACAATAAACTATAATGCTGAGATAACAAGCAAAATTACTCCAGAAATTTTATTAAAAACTATTGAACATCTTCGAAAAAGCTCATATTTATTAATATCCTTTAATATAAGTCCTAATTGTAAAGTAACGACTAAAAAAAGAATCCCCCAACCTTCTAAGAAAAAAGTTGAAGATGATGATATTAATAAAAGAATACAATTTTGTTCGGGAACCATCAATAATACAGAAAAAAATTTAAAAATGGTAATAAGTAGTGCCTTAAAAGATTTTGCATCAGATTTGCCCGATCAATTTAAAGAGATTGTAATTTTGAATAATTATAAGATAGATGAAATTATTTTACCTAAAGAGGTAAATAATTCATTGCTACTTAGAATTATGGCAATTCGAAAAGGAAAACTTTTTCGTTCCCTGGAAATTGATGGTAATTTAATTGAAAAACAGTATAATATTGTTGTATAAAATAATTATTTTTATTAATTCTCATAAAATTTAGATAAATTTATTTTTAATAATACCATTATACTCATCATAAAAAGACTGAAAAATATAGAGGTCTAATTGAGTGTCTTTAAATCCACTATTAAAATCTTTTTTATATCTAATTGGCGGAGATGTGGCCATTGAAGTCGGAATTGAACTTATAAATTCTAAAGATGAGGATATCACTGATGAAGATATTACTGAAAATATTAAAGAACGGATAGAGAAGAAAGGCATAGATTTTGAACCTGATGACAGTGAAATATTAAAATTAAATACAGTTCGAAAAACTCTTTACAAATTATACAGCGAAAAATTAGCTCAGTTCAGAAGAATTAGAGATAAATCAACTGGATGGTTCATATATTATTGGTGGGCTGAATTTGATTTATTAGAGTCAATATTACTCGAAAAGAAACAAACATTAATGAGAAAACTAAGAGATCGTCTACAATATGAAGAAAATAACTACTTCTTTATTTGTAAAAATTGCAGTGTTTCAAATGTTAAATTTCGATTCGATGAAGCTTTTGAATTAAATTTTAGATGTCCTGAATGTGGCAGTCCTTTAGAAGCTCAAGAAAACCAAAAGTTGATTGGATTTTTAAAAGAAAAGATAGTTCTCAATCAAAACTTAGAACTCAGTAAACTAGTTGAGAAGTGATTTTTTTATTTTTTTCTTTTAATAAAGGCAATATCCCCCATAGAGGAGCCTGAAGATTTTTTCATAAATTTTTTAGTACTCACTTCAATCCTATCGATATCTTTTAAAAGGCTAATATTATACACTTTTTCGATCTTTTTTGCTAATTTTAAATTTGGTTCTACCTTCCCTGCTTCAATTCTTCTTATTAATGAAGGTTTTTCATTCAATTTTTGAGCAAATTGTTCTTGAGTAAGGTTGTTTTGTGTTCGAACTTTTCTAATTCTTATTGAATAATCATCTACAATTTCCACTGTTGGTTCAAGTATATCGGTAGTCTTAAAAGTTTTTTTCGGTCTAGAAAGATTTTGTTTAGCGGGTTTAAATTTTGGTGAATGGCGTTTTTCAGTTTTGATAATGATTTTCTTTCCTAGATGGGCACAGCTCTGACATACTGTTATTTTTGCTCCCTCAATTAATACTTTCTGGCCTTTACCCCAAATTTTGCCTCCACATATGGGACAGTCATCATCTATTCCAATGGTTTTTTTTTTATGCATATACAATCTAAAGTTATATATATTCAAAAATAAATGGTATTATATGAGATAAGTTAGATAGAGGAAACTCTTATAATTTATGATTTTATAGAAGTTTTATAAAATATAATCTATAAATTTTTTTTACATTAAAATTTATTAAAGGATAGACTTAAATTTATATGAATAAAAGTTTATTATTAAGATAAAATCATTCAAATATATACTTGGGTATACATATTGTGACTACTACAAAGGATAAAAAGAAAAAAGAAGAAACTAAAGATGGCGAATATTTAATTACTTATACCCGACATCTTGAAAAAAGACTCCGAAACTTAGAAACTGAAAAACAACTATTAGATGCTGAAAGGCTAAGATTAGAACAAGAGCTTCATAGTTTAAGAAACGAAATTGACAGATTAAGAGAACCCCCCCTAGTTTCCGCTACAATAATTGATATTTTAGATGAAAGTAAAGGGAGAGCCATTGTAAAAAGCTCCACTGGACCTAGTTTTGTGGTGAACGCTAGTAGAAAAGTGAAAAACGAAAAATTAAATCCCGGTATGAGAGTTGCTTTAAATCAAAGGACTTTTGCAATCATGGAGATTTTGCCAACTAAATTGGACCCATTTGTGAAAGGAATGGAGGTTATTGATTCCGTTCCAGATATTTCATATAGTGATGTAGGCGGTCTGGAGGAACAAATGCAAGAGGTTAGGGAAACGGTAGAATTGCCTCTTAAAAAACCGGAATTATTTAAAAAAATTGGAATTGAACCGCCCAAAGGGGTATTGCTTTATGGTCCTCCCGGAACGGGTAAAACTTTATTAGCAAAAGCAGTTGCTCATGAAACAGAAGCAACTTTCATTAGAATAATTGGATCCGAATTAGTTCAGAAATTTATTGGAGAGGGCGCACGTTTAGTGAGAGAAATTTTTAACTTAGCAAAAGAAAAAGCACCTACAATTTTATTCATAGATGAGCTAGATGCGATAGGATCTCAAAGACTAAAGATAGCTACCTCTGGAGATAGAGAAGTACAAAGAACTTTAATGCAATTATTAAGTGAATTGGATGGCTTTGACATAAGAGGAGATGTAAAAATAGTAGGAGCAACCAATAGAGTAGATATTTTAGATCCCGCATTACTAAGACCTGGCAGATTTGATAGGATGATTGAATTTCCTATCCCCGATGAAATTTCCAGAGAAGCAATTTTTAAAATTCACTCAAGGAATTTAAATATTGAAGAAGAGTTGAATATTAAAAAATTAGTAAATCTTACGGAAGGTGCCACCGGCGCGGATATAAAAGCTATTTGTACAGAAGCAGGGATGTATGCTATCCGTAGAGATGCAGAAATTATTAGAGAAAATGATTTTTTTGATGCTGTTAACAAAGTTATGCGTAAAACAAAAGAGAAAATGGTAGACTCAAGACTTTATATGTAACTTTTTTTACTTTTAAATTTTTTCACGAATAGTTAATTTATATATTTCTTGTTGGCTTATTTTTTAATACAATAAATACAAACTTAATGGATAAATTGAGTATTGATGATTTTTTAGGATTACGGAAAATTAAAGCCATATGTGACTATCAATTTGATCCTGAAATAACCGATATTTTGTTTAGTAATAAAAAAGACATTCATATTGAAAGATCAAAAAACACGAATAAGATAAGATATATTTATTCACAAGATAAATTGTTGCTGACATTAAGACCTAATAACGGTTTTTTTACATTAAGTTTATTCTCTGCTGAAATTTTGATAGAAAATACAAAATCTCCGAAATTACGAGCAGTGGTACCAACAGAAATCTCTGAATTTATTAAAAAAGGCCGAAATGTGTTTTGTAAGCACATTATTAATATTGATGAAACTTTAAGACCAATGGATGAGGTTATTATAGTTAATCAAAATGATGAGTTATTAGCAATTGGTCGGTTAAAACTTCCAGTACCTTATGTTAAGACCTTTAAAAATGGAGTTGCTATTAAAGTTAGAAAGGGAATTAATAAATCAAAAGATTAAAAATTAAAATTAATTTTATAAATATATGTAAATCGGTATAAAAGTGAAATTAATATGAAATTACCTAAAGAAATGCAGAAAAAAGAAAAAAATAAACCAAAACGGCCTCAAACAGTCAAAAAGAGAGAAGGTCAGCAGTTTGGTTCAAGACAAATGAGGAGAAAAATGCAGCAACAGGGGATAGATATGGATCAAGTCGATGCAACAAGAGTTATTATTGAAGGAGCAGAAAAAACCTTAGTTATCAATCAACCTGAAGTTATTCTAATGAAACAAGCGGGTCAAGAAATTTATCAAGTGATTGGAATGGCAGAAGAATTTTCTCCCGAAGAGTTTACTATCGGTGAGCCCGAACAAATCATAGAAGATCAACCATTAGAAGAGATTGAAATGAAACCTGCTATTACTGAAAATGATATTATGTTAGTAGCAGCTCAAGCAAACGTTCAAAAAGAAGAAGCTGAGGCAATGCTAGTAGAGTGTGATGGTGATATTGCTAAAGCGATTTTACTTCTTAAAAATAGACTGTAATTATTAAAATTTGGAATAATAAGAAAAGATTAAGAATAATAAAAATCTTAAAAATATATCAAGAAGCAAAAAAAAGTGTGATAAAGCGTGTCTAAAGCAAAAAAAAAAACAGTGGATCGCTCAACCACCACGATTTCTAAAAGAGATATTGCTTTTGAAAAATCAATCCATTTTTGTGGCTGGATGTTTTTAATCGCCGTAGGTGTTTTTCTAGCTTATTATGGGATTTTTGATTATGCATTAGAAACAATAGAGATTGAAATAACTGCTATGTTGTTTTCTTATGTTTTATTTACAGGAACTTCTTCAGCATTATCTTTCGCATTATCTACTAAAATCGGAAAAAATAGAGATAGAAAGAAAGAAATATTTATAGATTGGATAATTGCAGAATTTCTTTTGTGTATGTTTGCCATTTTTTCTGTTGCTGTATATCAGTGGTAATCCTTAATAGAGAATTTGATGGTTTTCTTAAACTATTTATATTGATAATTATTTATAATCGTCTCTTGCAGGGTTGAATACCTCAACCACCTCTGAATACTCCAGCATTTTAGCCCCATGTTTTTCCCATGAGTCAAACACATAACTATCTCCTTCTTTAGCTATAAATTCACCGCGAGTTTCAGTAATAAATTTTATTTTTCCAGATAATACATATCCAATTTGATGAGCCTCATGATCATGAACAGGAATTTCTGCATCCTTTTCAAGAATAAAATAGCATAACATAAGATTGCGATTATATGCAAGAGTTTTTCTATAGATTCCCTCTAATGCTTTTACTTTTTTAATATTTTCCTTATTAATCGGTCCTTTTATCATTTTTGTAACCTTTATGCTTCAATTAATATATTTTTTATTTAAATATATACAAAATTAATTCTAATAAAATTTTACAGTGAAATTATTTGAAGTTTATCAACTGGAATCGACAAAATTAATAAAAAAGAGAAATTAGAAAATCAACAAACTCCATAATTAGAAAAATCAATAAACTAATAGGAGTTTAAAAAGCTATAAGTTTGAAAGCTAATTATTGCGTTAATAACAAAAATTTAAATTCGAAATACAAATAAGTTTTTATATTTATCGAAGAAAAGTATAATGTAATTAACTAGAAATTTATCACCAGTAGGCTATTAATTTCTTTTGGTATTACCGACAAAAAAATATAATCTATTGATCAAAAATTAGCCTTAATTTATATTATAATAGATGTTTATTAGAGGAAATTGATGGATAATAATGGTTTATGTAAAACAAAAAAGTGAAATCAAGAAAAAAAGCAAATATCTAAGTAATCTATTACCTAGAGTCTTCAGAACAGAGGGTGATATGGCTGAATTTGATCCTTTTAAAATTGAAAAAAGTATTATACAGGAAACGGGATTAAATAAGGAAGCGGCCAACAGATTAACTGAAATTGTAGTAAGAAGGATCATCTCATCGGGGATTCAGTTTCTTTCTGGACCCCACATAAGGGAAATTGTTTGTTCTGTTCTCTCTGAACAACACTATGAGGATCAAAGAAAACTTTATACTAGAATTGGAATGCCTTTAATGGATTATGAAGCTATTTTAGAACAAGGTGTAAATGAAAATGCAAACCAGGATATGAATCCCGAAAGCATCCATCATTGGGCAGCAAATCGAATATCCGAAGAATATGCGCTTTTAAGACTTTTAGATTCTGAAGAATCTAAAGCTCACTTATATGGGGATATCCATATCCATATGCTCCGCTATTTCGATCTCCGTCCATTCTGTATTGATGGAAATACCAATATGCCTGTATTTTGCGGAAATTTTTTAAAACTATTAAAAGCTCGGGATTTTGATAAGTATTTTGATAAAGATCAGGAGTACGTCAATATTTCTAATAAAGGTTTTTCGCTATTTACTCCAAGTGGACTGAAACAATTAAAATATATATCAAGAAGACTTGCAGAAAAATATATTTATAAGATTATAACTCAAAGAGGTAAAGAAATTCTACTTAGTAAAGACCATAAGCTTATGATCTTCAATAATTCAATTCCTAAAGAAATTAAAACTGAGGAATTAAAAATTGGAGATAAATTGATGATTCTAAACAATAGAGTGATGCGAGGAGATATATATGAACTTAATCTTATTGAAGAATTATCTAAAAAATATCCTTCTAAATTGTTAAATAACATATATGTTAAAAACGTTAGAAGTCAGCTAATTTCCGAGAAAAGTAAAAGTTCAATGTCTTGGGATGAGGTATTCTGTAAAGCTGAGGTCATTAATTATTCAAGAAGTTGGGAACGAGGTAGCGTCCCAATTCGAGAAGCTGTTAAACTAATTGACAAATATAAAATTGATATATCGAATTTGGAAATAGGTGTAGCTGGTTCTCCTCTCTCAATGCCCGCGATAATAAAAATTGATGAACCTCTTTTAAAATTAATTGGATATTTCTTATCAGAGGGAAATTATAATATACAAGATAAAATACATTATAATTTGGTTTTAACAAGTAAAGATCCTTTAATATTTAAAGATATGGAAAGAACTATAAAATCATGCTTTAATACTTATATCACCTATAATATAGTTGAAGATAAAGCACCACAGATATATTTTGGAGGTAAAATTATTTACCTTTTATTTAGATATATATTTGGTATTAAACCTCACAGTGATAAAAAGCAACTTAATAATATTTTCTATAATATTTCAGATAAAAAACTTAAATCTTTATTATCTGCTCTTTATAGTGGCGATGGTCATATTGTCTATAGAGCAGAAAAATCTGATTGTGAAATAACATATACTTCAAAATCTAAGTCTTTAGTGGATTTTTTAAGTGTTATATTCTCAACACATAATATACAATATTATCTTAAAAAAGAACATTATGAATATGACATAGATGGGTACAAAGGAGAGGGTATAAAATACAAATTAAAAATCTATGGTGGAGATAATCTATTAAAATTTTCTAAAATAGTAGAGTTTATACAACCTAACAAGCAAAAAAAGTTAATGACATTTCTTATTACCCATTCTCCTCAATATTCTAAAAGAGATCCTTACGATAGGGTCAAAAATATCGTAAAAACTAAACCAACGCATAAATATTTGTATGATTTCACCCTTGAAGGAAATGGAGATTGGACTCAGCATACATTCTATGCAAATAATATCTTAATTCATAATTGTCAAGAATGGGATCCTCGTATGATTCTCGAACATGGTTTACCGCCTGTAGAGAGTTGGCCCCATTGTAGTAAATCAGCACCTGCAGGAAGCTTAAGAGTTGCTGTAACACATTTAGCAAAATGGTTGGGTATTATTCAGGGGGAATTTTCAGGAGGACAGGGTTATGATTATATAACTACATTTTTAGCGCCCTATGCTCGGGGAATTTCAGATCGAGAACTCCAACAGTCAATGCAGTGCCTTATTTTTGAAACTAACCAAATTTTTGCAGCACGTGGGGGGCAAGTACCGTTTACTTCAATATCTTGTACTCCAACTATACCTGAAGGGTTATTTAATATTCCGGCTATAGGGCCTCACGGAAAAATTATAGGAACATATGGAGATTATAAAGAAGAGTGTTTAAGACTTTTTGATGCTTTAACCGATGTCTACATTAAAGGAGATCAAAATGGAAAGCTTTTTGCATTTCCAAAACATGAAATAAAAATTAAAAAAGAATGGCTAAAACAATTTGAATCCTCTTACTTAAAATTGATGGAAGAAGCAGCATGTATGGGCACCCCTTATTTTCTTAATATGTGTCCAGATTGGATGCCAGATGAGATACATAGTCAATGTTGTAGAAAATTTCTCAGTGGAAATGAAATCATTAATAAATGTATTTTAGATCCTGAAAAACGAAAAAATGCTAATGTGTGGGAAAATTACGTTACTATTGGGTCCCTCCAGAGTGTAAGCCTGAATCTTCCCCGATATGCATATGTATCTCAAAATGAGGAGGATTACTTCATGATCTTAGACGAAATGATAGAACTTTGCGCCAGAATTCTAATAAAAAAATGGATTTTAATGGATAAAAGATTAAAATCAGGACATTTGCCTTTATGTAGTGGTACTGTTCAAGGAGAACCGATATTTAAACTACAGGATCAAAACCTTTCGATTGGCTTTACAGGGCTAAATGAAGCGGTCCAAAGCTTATCCGGAGAAGAGCTTCATGAAAGTGACAGTGCTTATAATTTAGGGAAAAAAATATTGACTTATATGGTCGCCAAATGTAATTCCATGACGGAGCGAGATGGATATTCCTATTCTTTATGGGAACAGCCCGCCGAATCGAGTTCAGCTCGTTTTGCTAAATTAGATTTAAAGCATTTTCCCAAAAAAGCGATTCCTCAGTCATCTGGTAAATCTGCCTATTACACAAATTCAGGTCATTTCAGATACGACGCGGATATTCCACTCTCAGAAAGAATAAAAAAACAAGGTAACTACCATCCTATTGTAAGTGGTGGTGTTATCACGCATATTTTTCTTGGAGAGCAAAAGCCAGACATTCAAGGTTTGTGGGAACTAACAAAGAATATTTGCCTTAATACTAACACAGCTTATTTCGCATATACACCAGATTTTACATACTGTCCGCATTGTAGAAAGATGTTTCGAGGCGGAAGCTTTACTTGTCCGCAATGTGGATCTCGTGACGCTAAAGTCTACTCTCGAATTACCGGTTATTACAGTGAGGTGAACAGATATAACGCAGGTAAGATTGCCGAATGGAAAAGTCGAAAGAGAGAAAATCTTTCCATTTAAATTTTTTAAGACAATTCAAAAGGTTTAATGATGGAAATTGGCGGAATCATAGATATATCTACTAAGGATATTCCGAATAGGGTAACAATGGTGGTTTTTACAAAAGGATGCAATTTTAAATGTGATTTCTGCCATAATAAGTATTTATTAAAAAATAACCTTGGAAAAACAATCAACACGAAAGATTTAATTAAGCGAATAAAGAATAACCTTTTAGTTAATAGTATAAGTATCACAGGAGGCGAACCAACTCTTCAAAATGATTTGATGGAATTTTGTAAAGAAATCTTTATAATGGGAAAATATATTAGCATTGACACGAATGGTTCTCATCCTGAAATAATTGAGCAAATAATCCCTTATATCAATCGGGTTGCATTAGATATAAAAGTTCCTTTTGATAAGAATAATTTAAAAAAAATTATCGGGAGGAATTTTGATCCTTCATTAATTATAAAAACATACTCTATTATAAATCAGAATAAAAAAATTGATTTCGAAATTCGGACTACGTATGCTGAAGAATTATTAAATCCAAAAGATATTCATCTCATAATTTCTTTCCTTCAAGCAAATGATTTTCAAGGAAAATATGTTTTACAACAATATCAGTATTCTGAAGGAGTAGGTGAGGAGTACAAAAAGAAATTTCATACTCCTTCGCATATTACTCTACTTAACATTCTTATGCCATATAAAAACCAGAATTTTGCTTTTGATATCTATTTAAGGGACAATAGCGTGGGTTATTGTAAACTTCTTGAGTTGTTAAATTAAACTACCCGAGTTTTCATTATTTCATATGAAAGATCCCAAATATTTTATTTGGGTGATTGCAAGTTTATTTTTAATTTAAATAATGGTAAGAAATATTATTATTATGAGTGACCCACTTTCGCTAAATGCAATTCAAAATAAAATTGACGAATATATCAAAAATCATGGAGGATATTGGCCTCCTCTTTCAATGTTTAGCGCTTTAGTCGAAGAAATAGGAGAATTAGCTCGTGAGATAAATAGTTTTGAAGGTTTTAAACCTAAAAAGAGTTCAGAGAAAGAAAATAGGTTAGGAGAAGAATTAAGTGATGTTTTATTTGCCCTCATTTGTTTGGCAAATTATTATGAGATTAATTTAGAGGTAAATTTAAATAAAATTATTGAAAAATATAAGAAAAGAGATAAAGATCGGTTTATCCAATAAAAAGAAATAGAAAACTAATCTCATTCGCTAATTCTAAATTTAATTTTATTAGTAAAAGATTTATAGAATAGGGCATTTTAATTTAGAAATGTTAAAAGAAGGCTTGAAAAAAAGAGAAATCATAAAACAATTGGAAAGAAAATTATCTCAAGACTGTTCTTATCAAAGTGAATATATTTTAGGATCAATGTGCTCTGAGCCTATTAATTTTGGAAAAGAAATTTATATGAAATATATATCAAAAAATTTAGGAGATCCCGGTCTTTTCAAAGATACTGCCAAAATAGAAAATGAGCTAATTAGAGAATTGGGTGAGCTATTTGGGGCAAGAAACATAGTAGGTTCAATTACGACCGGAGGTACCGAAGCAAATATAATTGCGATGCGAATTGCTAGAAAATTAAGACCTGAGATTAAGAAGCCTGAATTTATAATTCCAGATTCAGCTCATAAATCTTTTGATAAAGGTGAAGATTTGATGCTTGGAGGATTAACGCTTCGAAGGGCAAACTTAACTAAAGATTTCAAGTTAGATCTTGAACATTTTAAAACCCTTATAAATGAGAATACCTGTGGAGTATTAGGAATTGCTGGAACAACATCTTTAGGATTGATTGACCCAATAGATAAAATCGGAGAAATTATTGAAGGAAGAAATATTTTTTTTCATATCGATGCAGCTTTTGGAGGGTTTATACTGCCTTTTTTAAGAGAATTAAATTATATGATCCCTCCCTGGGACTTTAGAGTAACCCAAGTTAGTTCTATTACCGCTGATCCTCATAAGATGGGCTTAGCACCTATCCCTACTGGAGGCTATTTTTTGAGAGATGGCTCTATATTAAATAAAATTGGATTTAATATTCCGTATCTCGCTGGAGGAGATTTTAAACATTTACATATTGTGGGTACAAGACCCGGAGGGCAAGTTATAGCATTCTGGGCAATTCTTAAGTATTTAGGAATTGAAGGTTATACCAAAATCGTAAAGCAATGTATGGATAACACAAAATATTTGGAGAAATTAATTTCGGAGATTGAAGGAATTAAGTTAGCGGCAAAATCTGAAATGAATATTGTGGGAATAACGACTGAAAGTGGAGAAAGTGTAACTAAATTAGATGATGAACTTCGAAAAAGAAAATGGATGCTTGGAAAATTCAAAAAATTCAATTTAATTAGAGTAGTTATCATGCCACATGTAAAAAAAGCACATTTAACCAAATTTTCTCAAGACTTAGAGGGTATAGCAAAAAAATTGAATTTATAACGTTATCCGATTAATTATCTAAATTTTTCCACGATATTAATTCAACTGTTTCTATGCTTGAACCAATAATATTTGAGATCCTCTCAATTTTATCTAAAATCAGTAAATCCGTAGGATTTGCTTTTTCATATAGAAAAACTAGATTTTTATTGCTCCAATCAATATTTTTTAATTCATTTACTATCCGTTTACATTTTTTTTTTATATTAATAAATGCTGAATCAGACAAATTAGGATTAACCATTTTATAATCTTCTGGAAATAATGGCCCCCCTGAAACAATTAAATTACGTGGATCTAG
The DNA here is from genome assembly GCA_004524515.1 of Promethearchaeota archaeon. The sequence continues at coordinate 6,288 of SDNV01000052.1, read as the reverse complement.
TCCAAAATTCTTGAGCTTTTTTTTTGATGCGTTAGCTGAAATAAGTACGACTTTATTACTTTTGATTAGATCAAAAATCAAATTTTCTATATTTTCAGAGCTCTTTTTAGAATGCGATTCACTATCATTTAAATATTCAGAAAAGAAAGGTGCAAGTTTATTGTGCAAGGATTCTATTTTTGAGATAAATTCTTTATAATTTTTTTCACTCAAATGATAATTTGGAGCAATATCTCTTATTAATAATTTTATATCAATTAGGTCATCAATAGCAGCTAAAATTGCTTTTACTTTCTCCGAAATTAAAGTTTTCATTTTGACCACTCTACTATATTAACATAAATAAGGAAAAATCAAATATTTACTTATTGTTTAACTCTCTTTAAATAATAAAGAGTAAAATTAATTTATTATTTGGTAAGAAAATATTTGAAGAATATTTAAAGACTAAAATTAATTTAATATTTAGTAAGAAAATACTTGGGAAAATCATTTAAAAAAAAATGAATTAGAGAATGGGAAAAGAGAAAAAGCCTAAACTCGGAATTAAAACCTCTAGATATTATACAAAAAAGTGTGATAAATGCAGTTCAGAATATCCTAACTGGTTTACGAATTGTCCTAATTGTGGAGCTGCATGGGATGAGGCCAAAGAAATTAAAGATATTCAAGGAGATTTTAAAAAAAATATAAAAATTGTAGTAAAAATCACTGAAGAAGATTTCAATGAAGCGATTAATAACGTAAAATTGATTTTTAGTGCTAATCAAGGAAAAAATTGGTATCAGGTTAAAATGGATATTAAAATGGACTATTTTATAGCGGAGATTGCAGATGTTCCTGTTGGATCGGTTATTATTTACTATATTGAAGTTAGTTTAGAAAATGGTGAGATATTTGTTGAAAATAATAATAGTCAATATTTTTATTATAAAGTTGGATCTTCAATTGAAGAGAGTGAAGGGATCCCTCCAGAATCTGAAAGTCAGCTAATAAAGGATAATATAAAAAATTCGCAAATCCCTCCCAGAGATTATAGTATTAAGGTAAACACTATTAACAATAAACAAACTATAGAAGAGGCCAAACCAACTATTTTTGGAAAACCCCAAACTCAGATTGATCCTGATTTAAAAATATGTCCTCATTGCAATTCTAAAATAAAGAAAATGTGGGGGATATGTCCTATATGTGGTAAAAATGTATAATTCCTTCCAAATGTTTAAAATTAGAAAGATCAATACTTTTCTCAGAAATTTAGCATTTTTTTTTTTAAATTTTAACAGAATGCGAAATTTTTCATAACTCTATGATAATTTCGCACCACACTTATTGCAAAAAGCATAATCCGAAGATAACATAGCTCCACAATAAGAACATATTATTACATCTTTTTTTCGTGAACTTTGCTCTTCTCTTTGAATAGTAGGTATGCTAGGTGCTTCTGGAACTGATGGTTGTGTTGATGTACTAAAAATAGGTGGTTGAGAAGAATTACTAGATATTTTACTCTCAACGTCAGCTACATTAGGTATTATCCTCAGATTTGAAGATTCTTGTTTATCGGAAGTCTTTGCTGGTTTGAATGGGATAAAGGGAGAACTCTGTGAGGGGGGTTGTGTTTCAGTCTTTTGAGATAATGTTTGAAAAAGGTCTGGAACTCCTGATTTTCGTTCCTTTGGAGATTCTGTTTGAAAGGGAACAAATGGTTTAGTTTCAGTCTCTTTTCCCTTAAGCTTGCTTGTTTTACCCTTATCCTGAAGTTTTTCTTCAAATATTACTACTTCCTCTTCCTTTTTCTTTTTTTTTTCTGTTTTTGGTTTCTCTTTTTCCTCTTTTCCCACACTCTGCATTTTTTCTTTAAGTTTAGCTGCTTTTTCTCTTTTTTCTTGAAGTTTTCTTTCTTTTTCTTCCTTTTTCCTTTGTTTTTCCAATTTTTTTCTTTCTTTTTTAGATAAAATAGTTTCTGCCATGTAATCAACAAGTGATTCTGAATCTGCTTCCGATTTAGATTCTGAATCCTTAAATTCTTCGGGTGCTGGTGCAGGAATGGGTATATTTGATGTAAAGGGTATTGCTTTAGGTTTATAAACGGGTGATTCAGATGAGACTGAAAATTTAGATGATACGAAAAAAGGAGGCTCGGTTTCTAGTTTCGTAGCTTCTTCAGATAAAATCTGTTCTGGTGTTTTGAATTCAAATTCCATTGTATCTTTAGGTTGAGGGCTGGACATCGGTTGGGGTATTGGAATTTCAGGTTCAATCGTCTTGCTTGGTTCCGGGACGGGTGGAGTGGTAAAATCAATTTCGGGTTCGGGCTCGAATATTTTAACGGGCTCTGGAACAGGAGGGGCCGCAAAATCAATCTCAGGTTCGGGCTCGAATGTTTTAACGGGCTCTGGAACAGGAGGGGCCGCAAAATCAATCTCAGGTTCGGGCTCGAATGTTTTAACGGGCTCTGGAACAGGAGGGGCAATAAATTCAGATTGAGGTTCTGGTTCTAATGCTGGAGAGATAATCTTACTGTCAGATATTATTTCGGTGGGTATCTCTGATGCTGCACTAATGGCATATCCTGGCCCATATACAATTCCTTGGGAGATTAACTTCTCAGGAACTCCAGATCCGACCATTAAACAGGCTAAAATATAAAAACAATCCCCCACTCCATCTCCAGTTTTAGCAGATGTTTCCATATAGTAAAGATTAAATTTGTTAGTGAAATTATTTATTTCTTCAATTGATAATGATCGTTCTTCTAGTAGGTCGCTTTTATTACCCACAAGAAGTAGAGGTATTTCCGCTTTGACATTTGCTCTAACTTCTTCAATCCATTGCGGTAAATGCTCAAAACTTTCATAAGAAGTAAGATCAAATATAAGCAATCCACCTAATGACCCTCTATAATACATCGGTCTAATTGAACTAAATCTTTCCTGACCACCAGTGTCCCAGATCTGTAGCTTAACTTTAATTGGACCTTCTTCTTCTGTATCAATGTTAATAGTCTTAACGTGAAAATCTACTCCAATAGTCATTTTATAATCTTCAGTGAAGAACCCTTTACTAAATCGAATTGTTAGAGCAGTTTTTCCTACTCCGCCATCTCCAACGACAATACATTTAAATAGATAATCGTATTCATCAGCCATTCAATGTCCACTATAAAAAATTTATTTCAAAAAATTAATTCTATATATGTTACAACTATTAATAAAAATATATATTTTTAATTATACCGTTAAAAATATATTTTTTTTAGTTAATATCTCTCAAGTTTGAGAAAAAAGATTCTTAAAAAATTAATAATTGCCACTAAAAGAGATAATTTTATTTTCACTGAAAAATTATTCCTTACGGGATTTAATAATCATTACTATATTAAAGGTTATTTTCATGCTAAAAAAAAGAGATGAACCATACCTTCAAATTGCATTGGATTTAATAAATAAACATCGAGCTCTACAAATTGCTGAAGAAGCTATCAATGGTGGAGTGGATTGGGTCGAAGCTGGAACTCCGTTGATTAAATCTGAGGGAATGGATATATTAAGAACGTTACATAAAAAATTCCCAAATAAAATCCTAGTTGCCGACATGAAAACTGTTGATGGAGGGTCAATAGAAATTGAGATGGCAGCGAAATCTGGTGCTAACATAGTATTAATGCTGGGGGGCAGCGATAATGCTTCAGTAACGGAAGCCATTGAAGCCGCAAAAAAATATGGAGTAATGTTAGGATGTGATACTATTGATATTCCCCCTGAGAGGTTAGTGGAGAGAGCACTAGAATTGGAAGAATTAGGCGTACATATGATTTGTTCCCATGTGGGAGTAGATCAACAAGTGATTTATGGAGGTGAAAAAACCTTAGAGGTCGCAAGAAAATTGAAAGAAAAGCTAAAACCCACGACTTGGTTGGCAATTGCTGGGGGAATAAACAGTGAAACTGCAGCAAAAGCAAAAGAAATAGGAGTTGATGTGATTATTATTGGGGGAGCACTTTATAAATCTCAAAATCCAGAAAAATCAGCACATACTATTAAACAAGCCATACAATCTGCAAAACCTATAGAAAGCGAGTTATATAAGAAATATGACGAATCTCATATTCGAGAAGCCCTTATGAAAGTATCTACTCCCAATATCTCTGATGCCATGCATCGATCAGGAGAGATGAAAGGATTAAAGCCCGTATGGACGGGAAATGAGAATTATCCGTTGAAATTTGTAGGTCCGGCATATACAGTCCGAGCATATAATGGAGATTGGAGCAAACCTGTGGAAGCTATTGAAGAAGCAAGTGCGGGGGATGTGATAGTAATTGATGCTTGTGAGGGAAACGATGCAGTGTGGGGTGAACTGGCTTCTTGGAGCTGTAAGGTTAAAGGAATTGAGGGGGTCATAATCGATGGCGGGATAAGAGATATCGATGATATTATAAAAATCAAATTTCCAGCATTTGCTCGTCATTTTACTCCTACTGCCGGAGAACCTAGAGGTTTAGGTGAAACTAATGTAAGTATTATATGTGCAGGTCAAAAAGTTAATCCTGGAGACTGGATAATTGGAGATGATTCTGGAGTTGTGGTCATTCCTAAAGAAAAGGCACAAGAAATGGCAAATAGAGCGATAGATGTTATGGAAAGAGAAAATCGAATTAGAGAAGAAATTAAGCGAGGATCCACGCTTTCTGAAGTGATGTATTTAAAGAAATGGGAAAAACAGAAATAAACGATATTTCTAGCTTTTTTAATTTAAATGAAGCATGAGTTTAAAAATATAGCCAGAGGTGAGAGTTTCTCTCCCCAGAGAAATCCTTGAGAGTTTTGAACTCACGATAATCAACTCTGCAGGCTGACGCTATCGGCATTTTTTTAAAAAAATTCGACCGGGCTAAGCGACTCTGGCACGTTATATATTGTTTAAAATAAAGAATTTTAAATTACAAAAATTTTGATAAAATTTTAAATTTTTGCTTTAATTTAAGAAAAGGTAGATTTTATTTGAGAATGAAACCTCTGTAGTTCGATTTTCATATCATTTATTCTTTTAAAGGGAACTGATAAGCCAAGATAAAACTCATTTTTCCCATTTTTTAATTCAATATTATACTTTTTTACATATTCTATATTATCATTGACAAATGATAACCTTTCATCAATATCGACTTTACTATCTGTCAATCTTTGAAAAAATTCTAAATCTTCATTGATTTTATTACTAATTATTTCTTCAAAATCTCTTGAATCCATAGATTCATTATAATAGTCAGATACAATTAATCCCGAATTTGTATATAAAATTGCATGATTGCAGTCAAATTCCTCTACAATTTTCCTTAGTTGACTGTCAATTTCTTCTAAATTTAATAATTTATTCAATGAATAAGAGATGGCCTTCGATAAGGAAGATATATCATAAATTGAAGTCTTAAAAAACTGAAATTTCATATCTTTATTCTGAGTTAAAATTAATTTTTTTATCATTTCAACTCTATCAGTAAATTCTTCATTATTTCTAAATTTTGGATCATATTTATTAAAACAAATAATGATTTCATTAGAATAATCCATACTTCTATAAATATCTAAAAGTTCATGCAAATAACGAATGGACTCCTCAATTTTCAATTCATCTTGTATATCAATAAGATAATAGATGTAGTTAGTTTCTGTGAAATATATAGGATTATTGACATAGATTTTGCGATACTTTGCTTGACCCCCCATATCCCACATGTTAATTGTCCAATGATTCATAAAATCAAATGAATTATAATCAATTTTTATAGTGGGCTTTAAATTTTTCACTTTTTCAATAAAATTATATTTTTTCCTTAAAGCGATTAGTGCACTGGTTTTTCCCGCATTATCTAAGCCAGCTATGACTAATTTAATATCTTCCATTTTTTTTGAATTATTTGCCATCTTTGAATATGAATTGATTATCTTTTTTTTCAAAGTTAATTATGATTGTATTAATAGTTTAAATTTTTTTATTTAATTTTTGGTATTTCATTATTTAGAATAGTAAAATTAATTTAAAAATCGTAACTTTTATATTAAAATCTTATATGTAAACAATACATAGAGATCTACTATATAAAAAAAATCAAAAATAATTAATACTATTGATGAATAAATAAAGAGGATTAAAATGGATGCAAAAGATATTGACTTTTATAATCTGGGGTTCAACTTTATTGAAACCAAAATGATGTTTGTTACAGATTATAAGGACGGTAAATGGAATGAATGTAAATTGGTGCCTTTTGGACCTTTTGAG
>SDNV01000051.1 GCA_004524515.1 Promethearchaeota archaeon | reverse complement strand
CTGTCTGAACTTCTTTGACTTCCCACCAAGACCACAGGAATTGATAAATCATGAAGCATAAAGGATAACGCGGCGGAGGTATAACTCATCGTATCTGTGCCATGTCCGATTATGATTCCATCTTTTCCAGAATTAGCCGCATCCGCAATTTTTTTGGCCAGTTGTTGCCAATATTCGGGTCTCATATTTTCAGACAGGATTTCAAACACGATTTCTGTTTCGAGATTACAAATTTCTGCTAATTCAGGCACAGCACTAAAAAGTTCCCCTGGAGTAAAAGAAGGAATAACGGCACCAGTGGTATAATCCAATCTGGATGCAACAGTCCCACCAGTACCCAAAAGTTTAATATTAGGAAGTTTTTTATTGACCGGAAATTTTTTTTCGGGAATTTTATAGTGGGCTTCTCGTTTCCCAATTTTTTCAATTTCAAGTATATGGGAGGAATGAATTCCGATGTTATAATTATTCTCCAGTTTTATTTCTATATATTCCGGAGCAGAATATTCATTTCTTGGAAGGACGATCCCCTCGTATTCTCCTTTCTTGGTTTTAACCCGAATTATGTCCCAAATAACGATTTTATTTTTATTTAAAATTTCTTTTGCTTTTCCTTTGTAGCCCTTTAATTTTTCGCTCAATTATTTCAACTCCTTAAGTTTTTTTTGCAATATGATTTTTAGCTCGTTAGATACCAGTTTCCCGTCGATTTTTCCCCGTACTTCTTGCATTACTTCTCCCATTAAAGGCCCCATTGCTCTCATTTCTTTCTCTTTTACGAGTTCTATATTTTTATTTACTATATCCTCTATGATATTTTTTAGTTCTTGTTCGGAAATTTTTTCAATTTTTAGGGTTTTTTTAATTTGTTCAATGGAAAAGGTAGGTTTGTCGGATTTTGTTATCATAAATTCTTCAATTGCTTCTTTTCCAATTTAATCATTTTTTAAAAGGGAGAAAAGATCTATATAATCTTTTTCTGTAATGTTTTCCACTTGTTTACCATCCCTTCTTAAAGCAGTAGTAGTTTCTAATAGCGTAGTGATAATGAGCATTGGATTTTCAGAGTAGATATCAAGTAGTTGGTTAAAAAGACTTAGATTTCCCGTAAAAATTAATTCTTTTATCAATCTCTCCTCCAATTTATATTTTTTTGAATATTGTGTGATGGTTTTCCAAGGATATTCCGGTAAATTTTCTTTTATCGTTTGAATTTCTTTTTCTGAGTTAATAATTGCTTGGGAATCCGTATCAGGGTACAGTCTAGCTCCACCGTGTAATTCTCTTAAAAATTCTGTATTCCCATTTTCTAACGCTCTTCGAGTTTCCGGAGGAACTCCTTTAAAAGCGTATGTAACGCGATTCATGATAACCTTAAGCGCTTTATCAATTTCCTTGTTCGTTCCTAAGATTAAAATAAACGCATCGTTTTCTTTTGAATTAAGTTCTTTGATAATATTTTTGAAATCTTCCTTGGAAAATTTATATTTATTTAGATTTTCATCTGAATGAATAATTCCTTTTAGACCGGATATAGATTTTACCTTACTACTGATTTCCGTTCCAAATCTATAATCTTCCATTAAATTCTTTCCAAAAATTCCTTTAAATCCCGTAAAATTTATCCCAAATAGCTTCTTTCCGGATTTAATTCCTTTTGAAATAAAATTAGATTTGGTATTTGAAAGAGCTTTTGTTAAATCTTTAGGGTTCCCTATAGAATCATCTGCTTTTAAATGGCGTTTTTCTAACTCTTCTTTTAATTCAAGCAATTTTAATTGTCTGGAAACTTCATGATTGATTAAAATGGGAATCCAATCTAATTTTTGTACTCCTTTTATTTCGATCCTTGTCCCATTCTTAATGCTTACATTGATGTCTTGTCGAATAGAACCTAGAATTTTTTTTACGTTTGTGGTCCATAATAGTAATCCCAGTCGTTCGGCTGCTTCACGACATTCATAAGGATCGTTGATGTCTGGCTTAGTGGTAACTTCCACTAAAGGTATTCCTAATCGATCCAATCTAAAAAAATTGGTTTTATTTTCAGTTTTGATTTTTCGTGCGGCATCTTCCTCTAAACATATAATATCGATTCCAATTTTTTTACCATTTTCCAATTCCACATACCCCTCTTTAGCTAGGATCATGGTTCTTTGGAAACCGCAAGGCACACTTCCATCGAGATAATTTTTTCTACAAACATGCATTTCTTCAATAATATTAGCGTTAAGAAGCAGAGCAATTTCAATCGCGATTTTTTTTGCCTCGTTATTACATTGAAAAGGAGGAGTCTCATCCAGTTCATAGGTACATATTACATCGTTATAGCCTTCATAAACAATTTCCATACCCTTTTCATATTCTGTGAGCATGGCCTCATCATAAATGCCCATTTCACCTAAGACAGGTCTCATGAACCGTTTTATGGTAAAATCAGGTTCCCGAGTTCCTTGTAATTCATTTGGGCATCTACAAAATAATTTCGTATTAGAATCAAGTTGTTGATGAATTTCAAGGCCACACTTAAGACCTAATTTTTCGTAATCCAACTCTTCCATATTTACTCAAATTTTTAGTAGAATTTATTGTTTTTTTATAGTTCATGTAAATTGGTTTTATCCTGCTTTTAAAATCTTAATTATATCAATCTGAAACGATTTGGTCCTCTATTGATTCATTTTGCCTTGATTCCTAAAACGTTTTAGGTTAAGTTATTCGTTCTTCTAAATAAAATCTTCCATTTTCTTGGATAATTTTTCCATACTTTGAAAGATAATTTAATAGAAAATCGTATTCCTCTTCATTCTCTTCTTTTGAAAGCCGAATTTGAAAGGTTAAATCCATTTCATTTTCAATTCTAATCCAATGAAGATTTTCAAAAAATTTTAGCCAAGTCAATGAACCCTTCTCATTTGTTCCGAATTCGTTTAAATCTTTTTCAATATTTTCAACCCATCTCTTCCTCGCTTTAAAATTAATGAAATTTATGATAATATCGTTATCCTCTGCCATTTTCATCCATAAATAATAATTCTTGTCATTAAGAATTCTATTATAATTAATTATGAACTTTAAATTATGCTCGATAAGAGTCTTTCTTTCTTTTAATGCCATATCCTTTTCAAAAAATAAGTCGGTAAGGGTTAAATCGAACCGAGCATAATTATCCTGTTCAGAATAAAGAAAATCGGTAATTTTTGCTCCGAGTAAGCCAAATCCTGCCGCATTAAGCTTTAAATTTTCAAAATGTAAATTTCTATAACCTTTCTTAGCAGAATATTCAAAAATTGCTGAGGGATATTTGCTATCCTTTTTAGAATAAAATTCTATTTTGGCATCCTTTAATAATTTATCTGAAAACCAGGCAGTCTTCATTCTTTCTAATGATAATTTGAAAGCTTCTAAATTGTGTAGATCTGCACCATCCATATAATATTTTCGCATGGTTAGTGTAAAATTTAGCATGGAAAAAATGTCAATTTCGGTATATCTATTACTCTTAAAAACTAACTCATGAAAGGGAATAATGGCTTTAAAGCCAAATTTTTCATATAACTCATCGATTTCACCATCGATAACTCTATTAAAATCGTCAAGACTTTTTCCTTTTTCAAAAATATTTAAAACATTCTCCATGACATAACAATAGAACGCAGAAATACTTTTATATCTCTCATCATGTGGGAATTTATTATGCATAACATTCACATATCTTTTTATCCATTCTTTAAGAGCGGGAGATATGGAAATGGCTTGATGAGATATTTTTTTATTGGATAGATATTTCTTTGAGGGCATTTTTTACTACTCCCAAATTATTAGGATATACTAGTTAAGATCTTTTAAAAAGATTTAGTTCTTTATCCTAAAATGATTAAATATTTTCAGATTTGATATTGAGATGTACATTTTACCCTAAATACTAAAATATATCAATCTTGTTTATATATTCTTTTTTTTGAGGGTGTTTTTATTAAGATATATTTTAGAAAACCTACTACCAATATTTAAATAGGGGAATAATGTTAGTGACAAGAACAATTCTAGATAGAAAAAATTTCAATTGAAAGGGAGACTCTTGCTTGTAGGGCCTAAAATTGTTTAATAAGGGGGAGAAGGGCAAAATCCACAATTAAATAATCTTAGAAACATAGGGCCCATCAGGTTTATATCCTAATTCATAAAACCAATCTCTTGCTCCAATACCACTTATCACCGCTAATTTTTTAGCGTTAAAATCTTCAGAAGATATCTTCTCAGCATTTTCCATTAATAATTTTCCATAGCCTCTATGTTGAATTTGGGTAAAAGTTTTAGGTTTTAGATCTTTTGGCACTAATTCTCCTACGACTTTGATTTCTCTAACGATAAGTGTTTTTCCATCATTCAGTTCAGGTCTATGGGCAAATTCAGAAGGTTTTCTTAACCTTAGATATCCTATTAAATAATTCTCTTTTTTATTTTCATAAGAGAGAAAAATCTCATTACCCGAAGAGGCTTCATAGTCTAAACGATATAATTTAATTTCATCAAATGAGGTTTCATCTATAATAGCTTCGGGTTTGCTAATTCCATATTCACGACACCTGATACAGTTGCATTTTTCATTCATATTATCTAATCTCTCTTGGATTAGTTGGCGTAAATTACTTTTTTTGCACCCTGCTTCAATTAAATTAGCAGGAATATCTCTCATGATTCTTTGAATTCTCACATAAGGAGGTAGATCCTTTTTTACAGTTGCAATTAAATTAATTAAATCATCTTTGGAATAGGGTTTGTATACACCCTCCCTCCACCAATTATATAATTCTGTTCCTTTTATCACTAAACAAGGATATATCTTTAACATGTCAGGCCGATAATTTGGATCCGTAAATAAGGAGGTGAATAATTCTAAATCTTTCAATTCATTAGAACCGGGTAAATTTGGCATGATATGAGCATTAATCTTTAATCCCGCATCTTTAGCAATTCGAATGGATTCAATGCTGTCTAATGTAGTATGTCCTCTCTTAACCAACTGGTAAATCTCATCATATATGGTTTGGATTCCAAGCTCCACTCGAGTTGTCCCATAATTTAACATTTTATCCACATGGATTTCTTTACAATAATCAGGTCGCGTTTCAATGGTAATGCCTATAACTCTTCTCTTTGAAGTTTCAGCACATTGTTTTGCTTCTTTTAAACTTTTAACTTTTTTTTCAATTATCCCTTCTAAAGCACCTTTAATAAATTCTTCTTGATAATTAGGATCAGCTGATAGGATCGTTCCTCCCATAACGATAAGTTCAATTTTGTCTACCTTATGACCTATCGCTTCCAGATCTCTAATTCTACTTTGCACTTGATCATAAGGATCATAATTATTGTGGATGGAACGCATTGCTGCGGGTTCCCGACCCGTGTAAGACTGAGCCACTTTTTCTCCAGGTTGAGAGTTTTGTCCCGGACAGTAAATACAGGTGCCAGGACAGGGAAGAGGCTTAGTCATAATTGCTATAACCGAAACTCCAGATAAAGTTCTGGTGGATCTTCTTTTTAAGAATTTTGTAATAATTTGTTTTTCTTCTTCAGTGGCAAAATTTAATATCGTAGCATTCTTAATTACCCTATTATAATTATGTTTTTTTCCTATTTGGCCTTTTATGTTGGTAATTTTTTGACGCGACGTCTTCGGATGTTTAATTAAATATGTGATGATTTCTCGTGAAATTTTCTTTTCTATTTCAAGATCAGTGGTTTCATTCATTTTACAATTTTTAAGGAAAATAGAATTAGAGGAAATTTTCTGTATTCTAAATTTATGTATATTCTTTATAACGTAAATATTTTGGGATTCCAACTAAAATAGTAATAAGTAAAAAAGAAAAAATAATTAAATTAGTAGATTTTCTTAAATAGCTTAAATTCGCTCTACTACAGTCGCGATACCTACGCCTCCCCCACCACACATCATCTGGAGACCGTATCTTTTATTGTAGTTATTTAAATAATGAATCATTTCAGTGAAATAGATAACTCCTGAAGCACCAATAGGATGTCCTATAGAAATCGCACCGCCAGTAGGATTTTGCCTTGGATCATCAAATTCATAGCCAAGATCTTTACAGAAAGCTAGACATGGCGAGGCAAAGGCTTCATTTGGTTCTATAACATCAAGATCGTCAATAGTTATATCGGCACGTTTGAGAGCTTTTCTACTTGCGGGTATAGGAGCAGTTAACATAATTGTTACTTCATCTCCTGCAACAGCAGTAGATACTACTCGTGCTAATGGTTTTAATCCTAATGATTCTGCTTTTTCCTCAGACATTAATAAGGTTGCAGCAGCCCCATCAACTATTTGCGAGGAATTTCCTGCTGTAACTCTTCCATTCTTTTTACGGAATACGGGTTTAAGGGAACTTAACATTTGCCAAGCTTTTTCTGGCTCGTCTAAATATGCGGGTCGAACTGTTTGATCTTTTGTAACTGTCACCATTTCTCTTTTTTGTTTGCCTGTGTCCTCATCCTTGATGGGTTTCATATTTTCGTCCGTATATCTCTTCATGTAAGAGACCGGAATTACTCGTTTATAGTATTCATCCTCATTTCGCATCGCTTTCGTTGCTTTCACGTGAGACCATGCACCAAATCTGTCTAAATTTTCACGGGTAAATCCATAACGGTCACAAATCATCTCAGCAGATACTCCTTGCGGTACAAATATCTTCATGAACTCCTGCATTTTTTCAGACCAAATAACGGGATAATCTTTTACTTGAGTAACGATTTGAAAAGTAATGCCCATACTATAATGAGTCATATTCTCTACCCCTGCTGCTATCATTATATCTCCATCCCCCACTTTTATTGCATTGGCACATGTGTTTATCGCCTGAAGCCCTGCATTACAATATCGATCGACTGTGGCACCTGCGATTTCTACAGGCAAACCAGCCATAATTACTCCAATCCTTCCAATATTACCCCCTTGTTCTCCTATTTGGGATAAACATCCTACATGGCAATCTTCGATTTCACTTGGATCGAAGTCTGGACATTTCTTTTTGGTTCTTTCTACTATTTGTTGTAAGACAGTTACTAATAGATCTTGTGCGGAACATTCTCGGAAAGCTCCTCCAAGTTTTTTCATTTGAGCTCTGCTGGATTTTCCAACTGGAGTCCTGATGGCATCTACTACCACACATTCTTTTAATTTCCTCATGTAAACCATCTTTTTGTTAATAAAAAATGAAAAATCTAGTTTTAAAAAAGATTTCCAAAAAAATCTTAATTATTATATCTGTGAAGAATCTTTATAAATTAATTGACATTTTCGAAAAATCAATCAATTCATCCTGAATATTAAGATTTTTTAAGATCCATTCCGCTTCCTTTATCATTTCATTTATTAATTCCTCAGCAGAAATCATTTTAGAAGTATGGGGAATTGCCATAGATTTATCAGTATATTGAGGTTTGTTGGCTTTGAAATGTAATACTCTCTGCATAAAAGCGGGATCAAAGCAATTGGCATTTAAGATTTGTTTTTTCCATACTTCAGGAATTGGACTTTCAATTGTGGAAAGGAAGGCTGTACACATATGAACTGCTTGTGCACCTAAGATTAAAGCAGCTAGCATCCCCTTTCCGTCGCATATTCCCCCAGAGGCAATAACAGGTTTTTTCAAATACTTTTTTAGATTAACTAAATTAATTAAAAAGGTATTTTGTTGAGGATTTTTCAAACCCCCTCCTTCAAGTCCAGTTAAAATTATAGCATCTGCTCCCATTCTCTCTCCCGATATTGCATGTTTCATGGTAGTGGCCTTATGGATCCATATCATTTCTTTTTCTTTAATTTTCATTCCTAAATGTTCTGCTCGAAAAGCAGCGGTAATTATGGTTTTTATCCCCTCTTCTTCTGCGATCTCTAAATATTGATAAAATGGATGTCCCGGTTTTACATTAATATCCACGGAAAAATTAATGCCAAATGGATTTGGCGTTTTATTTTTAATATATTGAAGAGCCTTTCTAAATTCATCTTCACTTTCATAGGAAGATGCGGTAAGTATTCCAACACCCCCCGCTTTACTAATGACAGCAGTCAAATCTTTATTATCATACCCTGCAAAAGCACCTAAAATAATAGGATATCGACAACCGATCATTTCGGTAATACTTGTTTTCCATTTCATATTTACCACTTTAAGTTTCTACGGTTCATTAATTGAATACTAATATATTATAATTAATGGCTTACTTCCAATTAAATGTAAAGGTTAAAAATAAAATAGTATAAATACTCTTTTTTCTTGTATGAAGCTAATATTTTGTGATTTAAATAAACACATGATACGCTCTTGGGAAAAATGGTTTAGTGAAGATCTAACCATTTCTATTCATCATGGATCGATCTTTGATGAAGATTGTGATGCGATTGTAAGTCCTGCAAATTCTTTTGGATTTATGGATGGAGGTCTGGATCTTCAAATTTCAAAATTTTTCGGTTGGCACGTACAAGAGCGTTTACAAGATATAATTAAAAAAAAACACCATGGTGAGTTGTTGGTAGGCTTAGCAGAAATTATAGAAACTGATCATAAAAAGATACCTTATGTCATTTCTTCCCCCACCATGAGAGTTCCTATGATATTAAAAGAGTCGGTAAATGTATATTTGGCCACGAAGGCGGTTTTAATATTAGGCAAATATGGAACATTTTCAGATGGTAGTGTAATAAATAAAAAAGTTTCAAAGATTGCGATTCCAGGAATGGGCACGGGAGTGGGTCGTTTACCGTATGAAATATGTGCTTTACAAATGAAAAGAGCTGTGGATGATTATTTTTATGAGAATTATGAATTTCCAAAATCTTGGTATGAGGCTCAGAAAAATCACCAGTTATTATATAGGACTAAAACTACTGATTTGCAGTTCGAAAGCTAAAAAATCATAATAAAAGAAAGCTTATTTAACTGAATGCTAATCTATAGGGATTTTTTTACCGCTAAAGTCTCTTTTAAATTTACCAAAATCTTCTAATTCTCTTAAAACTTCTGAGCCAAAAATTGGTCCATCTTTACACACTAAAAGTCCTAAAGGATCCATGGCACACAATCCACATAATCCCGAACCACATCTCATGATTCTTTCAAGACTTGCGAAATATTCAATTTGATTTCTTTCACATATTTGGAATACTTTATAGAGCATTATCTCTGGACCACAAGCATACACGACATAGTTGGAAAAATTATCAATATTTTCTTCTTCTAATAAACGCTCAAAAATTTCTGAAGCAAATCCTTTGTTCCCATAACTTCCATCATCCGTGCAATAATGGAATTCCGCAAAATCCTCGTTATAAACTTGAAATTCATCCCTATACATCAAATCTTTATCGATTTTAGCTCCCTCGATAATTACAAATGTGATACCCTTATGAATCAGTTCTTTTGAAAGCGCTTTTAATGCTGCCACTCCAATCCCTCCTCCAATCAAAAAGATTTTTTTATTTTTATGGGAGGGTAATGGAAAAGAGTTCCCAAATGGTCCTCTTACACCTATATAATCTCCAATCTTTAGATTGTGAATGGCAGAGGTGCATTCTCCAACATTTTTTACTGTAATAGACCAATTTCCATTATCATCATAACCAGATAGAGACATAGGAACTTCATCTATCCCAGGAACCCATATCATCACAAATTGTCCTGGTTTAGGAGGGATATAATTTTCATAACATCCATTTTTTATATTAAAAGTTAAAGTTTTTACGCCCTCGCATTCGTATCTAATATTTCGAACTTTAACGGTTCTTATGATATTTTCAGTCAAAATCGGGCACCTCTTGTGTTTTGAAGTGATGAGCTAATCCTTTAATATCATTGATTGAGGTATACTCATTTTCTTTTAGATATTTAATTAGTCCTTTATGAATTTCAGAAATGATCTCAAGTCCCTTATATAACGCAGTTCCTATTTGAACCGCGGAGGCTCCAGCTAAAAAAAATTCTACCACATCTTGCCAAGAATCTATCCCTCCACAACCAATTATAGGAATTCTCACACATTTAAATAAATCATATACTTTTTTTATTGCTATCGGGTGGATAGCTTTTCCCGAGAGCCCCCCACTTCCATGTGACAATATTGGCCTTTTAGTTTTTACATCTATCTTCATCGCAGCTAATGTATTTATGGCAACTATCCCATCAGCACCTCCTTTTTCGGCTGCTAACGCAATTTCACACAAATTTGTTACATTTGGATTCATTTTCACTAATAAAGGTACAGTTAAATTCTTTTTTAGAAACTTTACTATCTTATATGTTAATTCTTTATCAATACCAATGGAAGAAACTTCAGCATGAGGGCAGGAAATATTGATTTCTATAGCATCGGCTCCCGCTTCTTGTGCCTTAGTTGCAACATCGAGATAAGTTTTATTTGTTTCACCAAAAACACTCACTATCAAGGGTATGTTGTATTGTTTGATTTTTTTTATTTCTAATATAAACTCATCGATTCCAGGGTTTCCTAATCCCACACTATTCATAAAGGTCCCCGGATACACTTCAATTATGGAAGGATTTTTGTATCCCTTTCTTGATTTTGGACCGATTGATTTGGTAGTAACAGCCCCAGCTCCGGCATCAATTACCCTCTTCATCGAAGAAAAAGATACTCCTAAAATTCCCGAAGCTAAAATTATAGGAGATTTTAGTTTTAAACCAGAAATATTTGTTTCTAGCATTTTTTAAAACCTTATTATCTTATAACCTTACGATTATTTATAAACATTTGGGAAGATTAATACAATTCCATAGTTTATTCCAATCTTCAATCTTTCTAGCGCTAGAAAGTTCAACCTTAAGGTTATCAGGTTGTTCGCTCGTCACCGAGTTCAAGACATCCTTCATCAATAATTTTTTTCTAACTATCTCCGAAGTCTTGAAGGAGGTTATCCCGCTATGCTTGAAGAAGTCATGGATCTGTGACCAATTACCGTTCGGACTGTTCTTTTTCAAACGGAGCTTTAAATTAACTCCGACTTGTGAGAGCAACCACTTGTATATTGGTGGGAATTTTTCCTCAAATCCTAAACCTCTTCGAGCAATCACATAACTTGCTAAAATGTGAGTAGATAAGTTAAGTGAACGTGAATATTTATATTTACCAATTAAAGAAGTATATGCAGGGTGAACTTTTCTAATTGCCACACCTTTTTGATACATTTTCTCTCTAATATGGTTAATGCGGTGGTTTTGAAGTTATTTAATTTTCTATTAGATTTTTTATTATATGAAAAGGTTTGTTCAAAAGCTAAATCCTCAATTACTAAGCCTTTCTTCTTATTAATACAGTAATTCACTACTTTATCCATTTTATAGCTAATATATTCATTACGCTTGTTCTTTCTTAACGTATGCAAATTTTTAAATCCTAACTCTTGATAACTCTTGAAATTTCCGTCTTTATCCACATTACTAAGAGATATGAAATTATAATTAAAATCGAGACCAATTGCCCCATTAGAGAAATTATAATTCAATTCTAATTCCGGAAGTTTATAAGATACATGGGCAAAATAACGGATTTCTCCTTTTACAATTCTTCGTTTGATGGCTATAGTATATTTCTCGACTTTAAATATCTTATTAAACCATTTGGTTTGTCTTTGATTAACTGAAAATGGAATAATCAACCATTTCTTACTTTTTACTTTTGAAAAAGTTCGAATTTTTAAAGTTTCATTAGGAAGTACCTTAAGATTCAAATTTATCCCTTGCTTTTTTCCGATACAAAAAAATGAAGAATCTCTTCTTATAAGAAATTCTTCTCTTGTAATTCTCCCCAATATTCTCTGTCGAAATAAGGATTTCGTGCCAAATACAACTGGTTTAAGTTTTAAGTTGTTTACTTTGTTCTGTATTGATGATAAACGGCCATATAATCCTTTTAACCTTCTATCCTTCTTGTCTTTTGATTTAACTTGATTGATTTTGTCTTGAATTGTTTCAATTTGGAGTTTCATATATTTTACTCTTTTTATATTCCAAGTTTGTTGTTGTTCAAGTTTCATTTCATTATGAATTAAAATTGAATTTACGTAAGGGTTATTCTGACAAATATTCATCAAATATGGTTGAATAATCTTTCTAATTTCTGTTTTGGTATAATCCATGTCTTTTAGATCAAAAAGTAAATTATATCCAATTCGCTTTACTCTATTGTAAATTCTAAATATGCTACTTAACATCTTCTCTTGTATAGGAGTAGGATACAAGCGAAATATAGTAGTTTGAATCATATTCTTTTCATATATTTATTTTTTATTTATTAATTCTTTCCTTTATAGGTACTAAAAGAAAATATATTCGCAATCAAATTAAATTTATTAGGGTGACATGAATTTTTGATTTCTTCTTACATTTTTAATTTTTTCTTTTCAAAGGGAAAAAAAATATTATAAATTCTATCATTTATTTACTTCCTTTATATTTCTTATTCATCCCCATTTCCTTGGTTTTCAATCCTTCTTTTTCGTAGTTTTATGTTTCATTTTTCCTCAATTTCTCCACATTCTTAATTTGCTATTCTTTTATCTTTATATCATTATGACCTTTGAAAAATTTCTTAAAAAATCTAAGAAAAAATGTTTTTTAGAAAGAATCGTCTATAAATAATTATAATAGTTTTTGTTGGAGATAATTTAAATCCCTAATAATAAATACTAGTAAATAAAATGAAGTGCTTCATTGTTGATACCATCATCGGAATATTTGCATTGGATGAATCAGGTAATATTATAAATTTCATTGATTTTAACTATAATGATCAGAAAATAATCGAATTTTATGAATCAATTCAGTCAAAATCGATTAACAAAGAATATGAAGATTTTCTTTTAGAACTGAAAAATTCAGGTTTCAACGAATTTATTTTTGATAATAAACAATTGGAACGTCTAACCTCAGAAAAATTAGAATATAGTACTATTTTCGATACAACTTCTTTGGAATTTAAGAATTTTAGATTTAATTTAGAAAATCAAATTAAGAAAGTCGGTTTGTTTTTATCTCATGAGCAGATTTTAGAAAAATATAAGACTATTAATGAAGAACTTACTAAAAAAAAAGTTAGTCAAGCGGGCGCGCAAGATGATGTAATTATTATTCAAATTATAGAAACTCTAGAGATTATTAAAAAATCTTTAAGTTTATTTTCCAATCGTTTAGCAGAATGGTATGGTTTGCATTTTCCAGAATTAACTGATAAATTAATTGAAGATAATATTCAACTTGCTAAATTAGTGTCCATTTTAGGCGATAGGGAAAATTATATTTTGCCTAATATTCAACAAAATTTTGAATTTAAAGAAGAATTTGCGAATTTTTTAGTTAAAAAAGCCTCTGAATCGATGGGAGCGTCATTTGATCTCAATGTCATTCAAGATTACGCAAATCAAATCTTATCTTTTGATGCTTATAGAAATGAATTGGAGGATTATTTAGAGAATTTAATGGAAAAAACCGCTCCTAACCTTAATGCAATTGTAGGTCCTTTAGTAGGGGCTAAGCTGATTTCAAAAGCTGGAAGTTTAAAAAAACTTGCGTATATGCCCGCTTCAAGAGTCCAATTATTGGGGGCAGAAAAAGCATTGTATAGATTTCTTAGAACGGGAGATAAGAGACCCAAACATGGATTAATATTTCAATGGAAACAGATTAGAAGTAGTAAATATCATCAACGGGGAAAGATATCACGATTAATTGCAGGAAAGATTGGAATTGCGTCTAAAGTGGATTTTTTTAGGGGTGAATTCATTGGAAATGATTTATTAAGAGATGTGGAAGAGAAAATAAAGGAAATTGAAGAAAAATACCCACAACCTCCGAAAAAGCAAGTTGAACCTAAAAAACCATCAAAGAAAAAGAGGGGCAAGAAGAAGAGAGGGAAGAACTAATGAAAGTTCCGTTAAATATCGATTTAAAAGGAAAGACTGCGGTGGTAACGGGAGGAGGAGGCGTGCTTTGTGGATGTTTTTCAGAGGCACTTGGTAAATGTGGGGCCAATGTTGCGGTTCTTGATTTACGAAAAGAGGCCGCAAAAAAAATAGCTGATAAGATCAATGCAGATGGAGGAAGTGCAATAGCAATTGAGGCTAATGTGTTAAATATAGACAGTTTATTAAAAGCTGAAGAGATTATTACAGATAAATTTGGTCCCCATCATATCCTTATAAACGGTGCGGGAGGGAATCATCCTAAAGGGACTACTTCCAATGAATTTTTAACACTTGAAGATTTAAAGATTAAAAATGAAGCGTTGGTGACTTTTTTTGATTTAGATCTGGAAGGTTTTGAATTTGTATTTAATTTAAATTTCATTGGGACTCTTTTGCCAACCCAAGTGTTCGCCAAAAAAATGATTAACCAAAAAGGAGCAGTAATTATCAATATTTCTTCCATGAATGCATTTCGACCCCTAACTAAAATTCCAGCATATAGTGCCGCTAAGGCGGCATTAAGTAATTTTACTAGGTGGCTTGCTGTACATTTATCTAAAGTCGGAATTAGGGTAAATGCGATTGCTCCCGGATTTTTTCTAACAGATCAGAATCGAAATTTGTTAATTAACAAAGATGGGACATACACTCCTCGAGCTGAAAAAATTATGAGTCACACTCCAATGCAGCGTTTTGGTGTTCCCGAAGATTTACTAGGGACTCTTCTTTGGTTAATTGACGAAGAAGCCTCTGGTTTTGTAAATGGAATAATTGTTCCCGTTGATGGGGGTTTTTCGGCCTATTCCGGAGTATAGTAAGAGAATTTAAGAATTAATAATTTTAATCTTTAAATCGAGGTTAATATAAGATGGAAATGACATTTAGATGGTATGGAGTTAATGATCCAATCCCGCTAGAGTATATTAGACAGATTCCAAGAGTTACAGGTATAGTTTCTGCTTTATATGATGTACCTATAGGTGAAGTATGGCCTAAGGAAAAAATATATTCTCTTCAAAAGAAGATTGAAGCTGCGGGTTTGAAGTTTTCTGTGATTGAAAGCATCCCGATCCATGAAGATATTAAATTAGGGCGCCCAACTCGCGATCAATTGATTGAAAACTATTGTCAGAGTATTCGAAATATGGGATCTCTTGGAATAAAAATTCTTTGTTATAATTTTATGCCCGTTTTTGATTGGACCCGTTCTGATCTGGCAATGAGGCATTCTGATGGATCCACTTCTCTCTCCTATGATCATGATGAGTTGAAAAAAATAGATTTAAGAAAGGAGTCATTAGATCTTCCGGGCTGGGCAACAAGTTATAAAAAAAAGCAGCTAGAGACTCTTTTAGATGCGTATTCTGAAGTTAATGATGAGATATTATGGTCTAATTTAGAATATTTTCTGAAAAAAGTAGTTCCGGTAGCGGAAGAATATGGGATCAAAATGGGGATCCATCCAGATGATCCTCCCTGGCCCATCTTTAATCTTCCTAGAATTATTACTGGTGAATCAGCATTGGAGCGCTTTATTAAAATTGTGGATAGTCCTTCAAATGGAATCACATTTTGCGTTGGGTCGTTTGGACCAAATTCAAAAATGGATTTAATAAAGTGTATACGTAAGTATGGAGCAATGGGGAGAATTCCATTTGCCCACTTACGAAATATTAAACGAACTGGGGAGTTTAGTTTTCATGAGGTGGAGCATCCCACTGAATATGGGGATGTTGACATGTATGGGGCAATGAGAGCATTTGTGGAGATCGGATATACGGGAGCTATACGTCCAGACCATGGAAGGATGATCTGGGGAGAGAAAGGACGTCCAGGATATGGTTTATATGATCGGGCATTAGGAGTAATGTATTTGACGGGACTTTGGGAAGGGATACAAAAAACTCTTCAAAACAAACAACAATAAAAATAAGGTGATAAAAGTGAGTAAAATAGAAATAAGACCCCATCCTAAATTTTACGGGGTATATATATCTGGACCATCCAACAATATCCGGCTTTATTCTAAAAATCTAGTTCCGGGTCATCAGGTTTATGGAGAAAGAATTATTGAATATAAAAATGAGGAATTTAGAGAATGGGATCCATATAGAAGTAAATTAGCTGCGTTAATAATCGAAAATCCTACAAGTAATTTTATATCCAATAATACAATTTGTCTGTACTTAGGCGCATCTTCAGGCACGACTATTTCACATCTTTCTGATATTATCAAGAATGGAGTTATTTATGGAATTGAATTTGCTGAACGAAGTATAAGACAATTAATTCAAAATACCACTAATAGAAAAAATATCATCCCCATCTTAGCGGATGCGAGATATCCGGATACTTATACTAAATCTATTTTTAATGAAATTGAGTTGATATATCAAGATGTAGCCCAACCAAATCAAGCAGAAATCGCCGTCTTAAACGCAAATTATTATCTAAAAAGCGGTGGCTTAGTAATTTTAGCGATTAAATCTCAATCAATAGATAGTATTTCAAAATCAGAAAAAATTTATAAACAAGAGAAAAACACTCTTGAAAATGCAGGGTATGAAATTGTAGAAAGTATAAATATCCATAAATACGCTGCAAATCATATTATTCTCATAGTAAAAAAAAAATGATTATTCAAAAAAATCAGTAATTTTTTTATTCCTGATTTCCTCAGTTATGATTTTTTTTGTAGTTTCCCATGAGGTTCTAACAAAATAAGGTAGACTTTTATTTTTTTTAACCCATCGTCTAATAAAATCAGTCGTTCGTTTATCAGAGGGATACCCAGAACCCATATTTCCATATTCTTTGTTTAATTTATCGATAATAGAATCTCTTTTGTCTTTAGCGATTATTGAAGCTGCGGATACTATCGGATAAATATCATCAGCTTTATGTTTTGAAATAATTTTTATAGGTTGATATTGCACTAAATTCTTTATGGATTTCCCGAATCGTTCCTCATTAACATCAACAGCGTCTATATAAACGATATTAGGTCGTAACTTATTAATGATCTCTGCCATTTTTAATTCTTCTAATTGATTTAAAGTAAGTTTATTTTCTTCCCGTTGATCAATCTCCTTGACAGAAAGTATTATAATTTCGAAGGATTGACAATTGTCTTTTATTAATTGGGCTAATATCCTCCTTTTTTTGGAAGATAATTTTTTCGAATCTTTGACTCCAATTTCTTTTAAAAAGTGTAGCTTAGCGTGGTCAAAGCAAACTCCACATAAAACAAGCGGCCCTATGACTGGTCCCCGACCTGCTTCATCAATTCCGCATATTAAATTAGTTTTCTTCAATTAACTCAACGAAATCGTCTTCAGTATCAATTTTTTCTAAATCTTTCAACTTGATTACTGGCATTCCGATTGTTTTAAAAATATCAGAGATTCGATAATCATCATTAACTATGAAAAAAGCATTTTTATGAAAAATTTTAGCAAAAGACATGAGATGTTCAAGATTTAATTTAGTAGGTTTGGAATTCTCTTGAGAAAGTCCCGAGAAAACGGGATAAAACTCATTACTCTCATTTAATACGTAATTCTTAGAAAAGAGAGATAATTCAAAAGGAACCTGTCCCTTTTTATACCAAAAAGTTGACACTCCAATATCCTCAAATATATCTTGGAGATGGGTTTCAAAATCTGTTAATTCTTGTTTTTTCGTACTCTCTTCTTGCATAAAATTAAATTTTAAATTCCATTCAAAGATATTAATTCTTCTAAAAATCGATTTATCTTCAAGAATTTTGAGAATTTTCTCCGCAATTTGTTGGGAAGGGCGCATGGTTTCATTTTCATAGGAGCTAATGGTTCTTTTGGTTACTCCTAATTCTTCAGAGATATCCTTTCTTGAGATATTTTTGTTTTCTCTTAGATTTTTCATCAAACTTCCGTCGAGAAATATGATCCCTCCCCCTCTTTGAGCAACGATATGGGGATATTTCTGTTGGATTAAAACATGTCGTAATGTGTTTAATGTCATGAAAGGAAGGTCATCTCTCATATAAATAGTATCATCTTCTAAATATTGATATCTATTCTTAATGCCGATTAATAACGGTTTTGAATTTAATAAAACCGATAATAATTTGATATTTTCGACTATTGATTCATTTAAATTATCAATATTTGGAAAAACTTTTACCAAAAAAACGAAGTTATCTTTCTTTACCAAGAGATCAAAACAGAACTTAGCTCTCTTGGTGGAGGTCTCAAAACGAAAGGTTTCGAAATGTGCCTCTTTTAAAATTGAGTCGACTTTTTGTATTAAATTTTCCATCGTCAATATCCTAATAGTACAAAGCAAAATCTTATAAAAAAATTTTTCTCTTTAATGTGAAATGTGGATATAATAAATTTGAATAGAGGAGGGAAAAAAATGAAGGTTAAGAACAAAATCATTCAGTTTAAAACCTTAAATCTCTTAAAATTTTTAAGTAAAAAAGTCTAAAAGCATTCAAAATCATATCAAAAAT
>SDNV01000190.1 GCA_004524515.1 Promethearchaeota archaeon | reverse complement strand
GGTTCATGCCCAATGCTTCTTGAATCATTTGAGATTGAGACTTTCTTACATTTCTTTTTGAGCGTTTTTTAACTTTTTGTGAAGTATCTTCTGTAGTATCTTGATCTTTTTCTTGTTCATTCATTTTCTCTCAAAATTAACTCAGTAATATCACTTAATATTGCGAATCTAATTAACTTTTTGAAATAAGAGAGTAATGTTTTTATCATAAAAAGAAGAAAATCAAATAAAATTTATTTGGGATAAGGAGATTGGTACAGAATCGTTAATATGTATTTTCAAATTCAGAAATTTAGTAGGGAACATTAACTACGGATTTGACTTCGGGAACAAATTGTTTAAGTGCTCGTTCAATACCAAATTGTAAAGTCTGTTGAGCATGCATACAACCCGCACAATGTCCCATCAATCGAACCTTAACTACTCCGTCATCAGTTACTTCAACTAGTTCCACATCTCCACCGTCTGCTTGTAACTGAGGTCTAATCTTATCCATGACTTCTTTAATTTTTTCTTTATCCATTTTAATCATCAATTTTATTATTTTTACTTACTATATTAAATAAAATTTCCTATTTAAAGCGTTTCTTAATAAAATATGGAGGAAATTTTGCGAATAATTATTTATTTCATAAATTTTGATTAGAAAGCTAATAAAAAAAAGCCTACAATCTTTATTTGAATATAAACAATATATTATTGATGTAGCCATGGATTCACAAGATTTTTATAAGAGATTGATGGAAGCCCAAAATTTAATGACAAATGAAAAATACAAGGATGCTCTCATTATACTTGACGAATTAAAGCAAATTGAAAAGGATGGGGATTTTGATTATGAATTAGTCCATAAATTATACCAATTGAGTTCAAACGCAAGTTCTTTTTACAATCAACAAATCATACTTCAAAAACTGGCTCTCTTGGTTGAGACTAAAAATCGAAGCTCTATTGATATCCAAGAATTAGGTGAATGCTTGAGAGAAGAAGAGGGCTTGGATCTAAATTCTAATATCTTGAAACGAGAATTAGAATTGCTAATTCTAAGAGATTTAGCATCTTTTCGAATGGAAGGAAATAAACTCATCCTTTAAATAATTTAAAAAAATTCTCGGTTTTTTTAAACTCTCCGCTAGAAATATTAAAAATAGCCTTACGGAGATAAAACATGATTGTGGATGCCCTTACAAAAGTAATTCAATTAAAAATTGTCTATTTCGGGCCAGCAATGTCAGGCAAGACTACTTCAATAAAATCGCTTTTTGAGCATTTTGGAAAAAAAGAAGAGCTCTGTAGCATTGAGAGCACAGTTAGAAGGACTCTTTTTTTTGATTATGGAATTATTTCATTCCAAAATGAGGATTGGGAATTAAAAATAAATCTATATTCTTGTACTGGGCAAGACTTTTACATAGTCACTCGTCCTGTCACATTAAAGGGAGTAGATGGGATTATATTTGTTGCTGACAGTCAAAAAGAAGCATGGGATCGTAATCTGGTTTCTTGGAGTGAATTAAAAAGATATTATGACGGTAAAATCGAGGATGTTCCTTTAATAATAGCCTTCAATAAACAGGACTTACCAAATAAATTTAGTCCAAAGGACTTTCTCAAGAAAAATGATTTTATGCTATATCGAAATAAAGAAGTGAAGCATACCATTGCCCTCAATGGAGAGAATATTCTGAGTTGCTTTGAAGAAATTTTGAAATTGATATTGATGCACGTATATAAATCCACGCTTTTTCCAACTATTAAGAAAAAATAGATCTATTTTAATGTAATAGGATCAACAGTAGTTGATTTACCAAAAGTTGGGATCATCCATAGATACATGCAATATTTTAAATTCTTGTAGGTGGGGCGAGTAAAATTACTATGCCCGTATTCTCCCGGAAAAAAGACCCCCTCTCCATCTGTGAGATCACGACTAACAGAATCTCCTTCTTGATTTATCAAGTATTGGGTCATTGCATATTTCTCATCATCTACGCAAGCAATGTAGACTTCAGGATAATCAGGATGGATATGTGCATAAATTTCATCTCTTCCATCAGGATTTTTTTCCAAGTTTACACTTGTAATAGTTCCTTCTTTCAGTGATCTTTGAGGGACATTGGTAAATCCTGACATAAAATATCCATTTTTTATTGCGGTCCATACTGTTCGAAAAGTTGACATCAAATTAGATGAAGAATGTAAACCACGAGGTAAGAAATTATCAAGATCAAACTTTTTTAGCTCGAATTTGGCCTTAATTTCAGTTTCAATGAATGAATGCATCAAACATATTTTTGACATGTTAGATTCTTTCACCTTTATTTTCATTGATTTCATGGGCGGAAGAAAGAAAATATCAAATTTACCGAGCTGATAAGTATATTCTTCGAATTCTGCCTTGCAATTGCCTAATAATAAACATCCATTAATAATTTCTCTTGGTCCTGTTTGAACGATTAATTGATTATCAAAATAAAAGTATCGTAATTTTACATTTAGTAGCTTCCTTTCAATTATACCTTCAGATGGATTAGAAAAATAAAATGAATATAATTTTTCTTTTTCGTTTTTCATACCGTAACCAAAAGAATTAATTTAAAATTATATTAAAAGAAATCTGATGAGACTGGAGTTTGGATGCGAATAGATTTTTGAGAATTATCTTCTAATATTGTAATAAGGGCAGAAACATTTTGTTTTGTTTCATATTTAACTTCTTTTTCCTCTCCGGACTTCCATTGTTTAAATCCTTCTAAAATAGGAGTACTTTCAAATAATCCCTCAAGTAGTCCTGAAACCTTAATTGTGACTCCATAGAGAGTCTCTTTAGTAATATTCTTGATTTTTATCTTGTATTTATCAATATCAGAATCGATTTAAGTAATTTTAAATACTTTCTGTAATTTTGAAGAGAGGCCTTCAAATAAACTTGGAGCTGCTGAATTTCGACCCGCAAAAAAGTCTTCTCCAATTTTTGCCTCATCGACGGGTTTAGATACGATTGTAATCGGTATATCAAATTTAACCCTTTCGCGACCAGTTGATAATTTCCCCATCACTCTCAAAGACCAACGAGTATAATCGCCAAACTTAAAACCCCATTGCTCTTTTTCTTGCGCTTCCCATACATAACTGTGTGAAGGCTCTGCGATTTCTGGGACCTTGAGCAGTAAAAACCCTTTTTCAACATTTGAAGTTTTCGCATCCCCTGCAATGGCAGGTGGAAGCTTTTCTACTTTTCTACAATTTTGTCCGTACGCATCGCAATAGCAGATCAGATTGGCTTCTTGTAGGAGTCTGATTTCAATTTCTTTCAACTCTTCTGAACTAAAATTAATTTTAATTGTTTCTCCCGGTTTAAAAACGTCCTTTGTTAGATTAATATTTAAACCTGATAATGAAAAGGAAATTGGATTCGATTTTTTTGTTTGTACACCAATTGCTTTTGACTTTATTTCGATTTTTTGGGTTTTATTTATAACCAAATCGTCATCGGGATTTATCGGATGAGGTTGTCTAAGAATGAGTTTAATATAATATTCCAAATTACGATTTTTTATTGTAGGTACTACATTATTTTTGATGAGTATTGTTCTGTTTCTTATATATTCTCCAGATTCAAAATTACCCCTTGAAAAGATTGCTGCTTTAGCAATCTGCAGTTCTTTAGCACAAGGTGGATTTGTTAAGAGCTGTAAACCAGTCCAGAGAACTTCAGAATCTTCTTCAAAATTGAACTTGGTTAATATCCCAAGTTTATCTCCAATATATACAGAGCCGTTATTTAAGTCTGATAGCTCGATTTTCATGGTTTTGATGTAGGTTTCTATAACCTATAAATTAATGAATTTTAATAATATTTATTATTGATCTTTTAAATCTAAAAACGAAAAATTTACTTCAGCATGCTGAATTTATCCTATTTGATCTCGAAATTATGAAAAAAAATGATTGTACGACTGGTCCGTGTTATTGTCCAAATTGTGGAAGAGAGATGCCTTCTGCCCAGTTTTGTATTTTTTGTGATTTTGATAAGAAGGAAGAAAATAAACCAAAAAATAAGTAATACACTTCATTTCGAATAATATCATTTAGGGAATTTTTAGGACGTTGCGATATGAATTTAGAAGATGTTAAAGCAATTTTATTTGACCTTGATGGGACCCTAATTAATGTAGATTTAAAAAAATTTATTCCTAATTATATGAAACTTCTTTCTGAAAAATTTAAACATATTATTCGGCCAAGTAAATTTATATCTTTATTATTAGAAGCTTCAAACCGAATTGATCAAAATAATGGGAAGGTAATAAATGAAGAATTATTTGAGCAAGTATTCTTTCCTCTCAATGGTTATTCCAGAGAAGAAGTTAACCCAATTCTTAACGATTTTTATGAAAATGACTTTATAAAATTACGAATTCATACTGAAGTTAAACCAGATGCTCGACTTGTGGTGTCTAAAGCTTTTGAAAAGGGTTATGAGGTAGTAATTGCTACAACACCAGTGATACCCTTGACTGCAATCCAGCAGCGCCTTGAATGGGCAGGAGTGGGTGATTTTAATTACAAATTTATTACTTCAATTGAAAACATGCGAGCTAATAAGCCGCACAAGTTTTATTATACCCAAATCTTTAATGTT
>SDNV01000050.1 GCA_004524515.1 Promethearchaeota archaeon | reverse complement strand
TTTTTTTAAAATACTTCTGAACTTCCTCATTTACCCTCATCTGTTCCTTATCTTTTTCCGAAAAAGAATTTAGCTCAAAGGTAAAATCCTGTCCATTAAATATAATACAACTTGCGCCCTTTCCATCAACT
This sequence comes from Promethearchaeota archaeon, assembly GCA_004524515.1. The sequence goes on along the minus strand of SDNV01000050.1, from coordinate 18,799 downwards.
TTTATCGCAGCATCTCTCTGAGCTATTCCATTTGTTAATTTTCCTGCTCTTTTTTTGACTTGACAAATACTTACTTTTGAATTTTCAGATTCGATTATTATATCCTTCAAAATCGAGATATCTCCCTCTATAATGAATGGGATTTCTTTTTTAAATTTGTTCAAAAATTTTTTTCCTTTTTCCGTTAATACATGACCTTTCCTAATATTCTCATCAAAGACACTTATAAATTCTAATTTTTCATTTAATTTTTTTATCAGAGATTTTGACGTGCCCGACCCTATGGCTAATTCTTCTTTTATTCGATATCTTCCGATTCCTGTCGGATTTTCATCAAAAAGAAAAAGGGCTAAAATGATGTGAACATAATCAAAAGTTGGTTTAATTGTATCACTTTTGAACATCTCATCTAACTCTTCTAACATACTTACAATTAATATTTAATATCGTATCTATAAAAAATTCCTCGGGTAAAAAAAAATATATAACAATATATTTTTTATAATTTATAGAAAAGTGCAATAAATTTTGAATTTTTCCACAATTTAGGCGAAGAAAATTATGGCAGAGCAAAATAATAAAAAAGGGAGCAAAATACACGGTTTAGTTCTATTAAAAGGAGCCCCAGGAAAAGAAAAACCAGACGAAAGTACTTATGCCTTTGAAAGTGTTGATCAAGAGAAAAAGATCAAATTAGCCCATCAATTAGTACCTTATAGATCGGTTTATCTTTATAGCATTATGCTTATCAATGATAGTTTAGCTCCCATTACAGAAATAAAAATAAGAATAAAATTCCCTGAATTTCTCGTATTATCAAGAATTAATCCTCCTGAGTTTTCCACAAATCCTCCTCAGCGTGATAATTTAGGGAGTCAACAAGTCAATTTTGAGATAGATGAATTAAGTGAATCCAGTCAAAAACAAATTAATTTTTACTTTAATCCAGTTCCCCGAAATAATAAAGGAGACGTTAATACTTACATAACCTATGTAAATAATAAGGATTTTGTACGGGTCCTTAATTCTGATACGAAGAAAATCGAAATTATCTTACCCAAAATTGAACCTAAAATCATTTCAAGTGCGAAAATCTCTGAATTTTTGAAAATTGAGGGTATAAAGAAAGCTGTAAAAAGTCTCGGAATTGGCACAAAAAATAAGGTTGATTTAGATCTCTATTTTAGTCATATCGAACAACTCCTTGGAATGCATAAGTTTCAATTAATTGCTAAAGATGATAAAAAAAAAATAGCATGGTTTTATGGCACAGATCTCATTTCTAAACAAGAAATTTTAGTTATCGGACAGATAGTGTCCGATAAGGTTGAATTTTTAGCAGCTGCTCAAATTCATCCGGTATTGATTTCATTACTCGCGATGTTATCTGAAGATTACAAAAAACGTATCACAAGTATAGGAATTGTAAAATCACCCAATGAGATATTTGATTTAGAATGCGACTTTTGTGGGGCTATATTTGATAGATTTCCTGCCAAAGGAGAATCAATAGAATGCAAAAATTGCCATAGAGTACAAACTGTTTGGTAAAATTTGCTCTTTTTAATACTTTTTATCTTAATTCCTTAAATCCTATATTGTTTTAATAATTAAATTATCTCTATTTTCACATCAGCTAAATCAATAGATTTAAACTATGAAAAATATTTATAACTTAATGAATTCTTCCCCAAATCGGTCTTATATCTTCTAAAATTCAATAAAAAAAAGATAATTATTAAGTCATAATTAACACAAAAACTCCTAATCTATCTCTTCAGAATTTTACAAAACTTCATTTTATTTTCTAATTCTCACCTATAGAGGTCAATAGGTCAATAAAATATAATTTATATATATTATATCGCTGAATTTTAACGAGAATAGCTTTTCAGTGAAAAAGTCTAAACTTGCACCAGATTGATCAGATACTATATTAGAATTTTGTCGATTAATTTTTTTCATTTTCTCTCCTCATAAATTCATGCGGATACCAAAATCTTTAAATATATAAAAGTCCACTAATTATATAATAAACTCTTTAAAAACCTAAAAAATTATTAAAAATTAAAAAGTGGAGGAATGAAAAAAATGTCAGAATACATCAGCTGGAGCCCAATCCGTAGATTAATGAAGCACAACGGCGCTATTATCGTTGCCCGTGATGCTGTAGATGAATTAGTAGAATGGATGGGAGCTTCCGCAGAAAAAATTACCAAAACTGCTCTCTCATTGACCAAACATGCAAAAAGAAAAAAGGTCACTCGAGATGACATTCTTTTGGCAATCAAATACTTCAAATAGACTATATGAATGAAGTATATACTTTAATTAATTCTTTTTTTTTATAATATAATCTTATTTTAAATACTTTCTTTTTAGATAACTCTATAATTTGGTTCGAAATTTTAGTGATATTGTTATTTAAGGTTAAATATTGCTAAAATATTTATGAAATGATTAATAAGACACTTAATTTTGGTTAGAAAAACGACATAGACTAAAGATTTAAATATTTCTTCCTTATTTTGATATTTATGGAACATATAATTAATGAGCAATTAAAAAAGCTGGAATACGCGATTTCTGGCATGGAGACTATTAGCCAGATAATTTTTGAAAGTCCTATTGATAAAGAAGATAAAAAACGCTTCTCGGAAATTTTAACTCGTGCATATGAAAAAGGACAAGAATTAAATAGCAAAATGGAGGCTCACATTAAAAGAAAAAATAAACGAGTTAAATTCCAGCCTCATCACTTTTAGTAATATTAATATTAATAATTTATTGTTCCAATAAGTAATCTTAAATAAACAAAAAAAGGTTAATAAATTTTCATTATAAACTAAACTAGCTATTTTCCTTTAAATTTAAGATAATCTTCTCTTGATAATGCTTTATTCCTCCTCTTGATATCTTTTAAGAATAAGTTTAATATATCGGTTTATTCTTTTTAATGTACATAAAAATAATTAAAAATGATAGGATTAAAAATGAGTTCTAATAATCCCTTTAAACCACAAAACCTTAAACTCGAATCATCTAAAGTAAGAATTTGGACATTTTTTTTTGTAGCGTCGGCTATATATGCGATTGTGGTATTATTAATCATATCATCACCGGTTTTGTCCGATTCCGTGAAGGTCTTCATGATTTTTAGCTATGCTATCATCGCTCCCATTTCTTTTTATGTTATATGGTTGTTATTTTATCATTGGAATGCAAAAAAATGGCCTCAGAATGAAACAATGTTTGGGGGAAAAAATCAATATTTGGTATTGTTCTTTTTATTAGGAATATGTGTGATTAATTGGGCGGCCTATTGGAATACTGGAATAGATTCAGTTTGGTTAGCTATTGCGGTGTTAATTACGGTGTTTACAGGGGATGAGTTGATTGGAATGATTATTTATGCAATTGGAGCGTATGCCATTACGCCGGCATTAGTTGAAGAGTTCAACAAATCACTTCCCTCAATATTGGCGTTTTTCGTGGTTCTTCAAAGAAATGCTAAACCTGAAGAAAAAAGAAAAGGGATGTTAGGAAACGAATTGAATGGGTTTTTAATTGGAATTTTGATTGGATTAGCCTTTGAGAGTATTGAAACAGCAGGATATATAGTTATTACCATTATATCTGGGGGGAGTGCTTTTGATATTTATCTTCAAGTTACCCTTAGAAATTGGGGGCCGATTCATATACTTGGAGGTGCATTGGGAGGCTATGCGGCGGGAAGAGCAGAACGATTACGCTTTGAGCTTAGAGAAGAAAATCTACCCACCAAACAGCAAATAAAAAATTTTATAAAAAGATTTGTTCCCATCTGGCTCATTCCAGTCAGTTTACATTTTTTATGGAATAGTGTGGCTGTATGGATTTTTTTAATTTTCTTAGCATTCAATATATTAGAAGAAAGTGTATTTGTTATATCCATTATCGTCGCACAATTGATATTAGCTTTTATTTCCTACTTATTTCTTTTAAAATATTATAAACGTGCGAATAGGATCGCGGAGAACACCTATAGATGTCCTAATACAGGCATGATTGTGGCTCATCAATACGTTATATGTAATGATCTAGCTGAAAAAGGAGAAACAAAGTTACCAATAGCAGTCAATTATTGTCCAAACTGCGGGAATGAAAAAAAAACGTCTGATATGTTTTGTAAATTTTGCGGAATTAATTTTGAGCAATTCTTGACCAGATCCAAATCTAGGAAACTTTATGAGAGTTTCACAATGAAACTTTTTATCGTTGCTATTATTGCAGGAATTTTATTTATGATTTATAGTATGCTATTCTTTCTTCTAATTTTACTAATCATTGGGAGTATAGGGTGGTATCTATTCTTTACTCAATCAATTATTGAGCTTATCACAGCAGTTATGATACTTTATGCAGCATTTAGCCTTCGAAAATTAAGAAAGAATTATGATGGCAAAAAAAGTATTTGGAGCTGGATGTTTTTAATTTATAATCTTATAGGCATGACGGGCGCCTTAATTTTCATGAGTGTCTATCTCCTAATTAATATTAGTTTTTCCATTCTTGTCGGTGAAACCCAACTCCTTATCTACGCCTTAGCAATTCTTTTAGTGTTAATCTTTATAGCTACAATTATTACTTTTTTCTTTAGAAAAGTACTCTTGAAAGAAACACAGGTACTTCATTATCAAAGATGGTTTTAACGATTTTTCTTATTTTTATATTTTTTTTCTAAAATTGATTTTCTCATTCTCTTATCAATTTTACAAAGTTTTTATGTAATTTTCAATACTATATATCTATATAATTTTTAAATAGGGATTAAAATTAGCGTTCACGATAAATTTCAACAAATCCTTGAAAGAATTTTTTTCGAGGGAAAATCCACGAAGAGGAGTCGAAAGCTTACTTTTATCATCGGAAATTTGTTTTTAACGCTCTTTTTATATGCCTTTATAATTATGCTTATTTTATATAATTGGACGGGGCAATTACATGAAGAGGGTACGGGTTACCGGTTAGATTTCCTCGGAGAGAATTATATTCCCTTTGTTCCCGAAATGGCCATATTTTATGTGTTCCTATTTTTTCCGATGGTAATCATAACTATGTTTTATTTTGCCTTTATAGATGAAGAAAAAGGGTATGCGTTAGGATGGTCCATAGTTATAATGAATGCCATCGCTACTATCGTGTACATTATTTTTCCGGTATCGACATATTGGTGGAGGCAAGAACTATTAGCCAATAAAATTCAGGGCAATTTTTTCGCAGATCTCATGTATTTTTATTATCAAAATGAAACATCATTCAATTGCGTTCCCAGTATGCATGCGGGTATGTCCACCATTTGTTTTTTTACATGGTATCAATATTATAAACTGAGACAGGATTCTAAAACTAAAATTATTGCAATAGTCACGTTTATTATTGCTATAGGGGTGATTTTATCAACTCTATTGGTAAAACAACATTACATTATTGACGAGATTACTGGAATACTCTTAGCCTATCTACTAGGTAGAGTCATATTTTCAAAATGCAGAAGTTGGGAATAAATGAAACTGATTAAATCAATTCACCAAATAAATTAAAAATCAAACCTATGAAAGAAGTATCTCCTGGAATTTTTTTAATTAAAGAAAAGGGATCTATAAAATTAAGAAAACCTCCCGTAAATATTTATATAATCTCTGGAGAGCAAGATGGATTAATTTTTGATGCAGGGTATGGCGATAAAAAGACAATTAAGTATGTGATTAAAGAAATTGAAAAAATTAAAGCGTTATATACATCACAAAATAAGAATTTCAAGCTTAAAAAGGTTCTACCAAGCCATACTCATCCAGATCATTTTTCTGGTTTATATTTATTAAGAAAATATGTAGGATTAGACATTATTTTAACGAAAAAAATGGCAGAAGTCATAAAAAATAAAAAAGTATATCGTCAATTTCGTGAACCAGACCTTTTAGAAGATTTATACCTGATTGTACCATTCATGGGACGAATCAAGTCAAAGATTTTAGATTTTTTTCACTGGATATTATATAAATGGGCTTTTGGCATTAAATTTTTAGATAATCCCGATGAAATCATTGAAGAAAATACGGATATATCAGTAAATAATGAAAATTGGAAAGTTATTCATTTACCGGGTCATGCAGTGGATCATATAGCCCTCTATAATGAGAAGAGGGGGATTTTATTATCGGGAGATCATATTATTAAAAATGTTACGACATGGTTAGGCCCTCCTAATTCCAACATAAAGTCATATTTAGATTCCCTTGAAATTAAAATAAAAAATTTGCCGGTGCTTAAGTTAATATTACCTGCTCATGGGAGACCTATAAAAAATCCAATACGAAGAGTTGAAGAAATTATACTCCACAGAAAGGAGCGTACTCAACAGCTTATTTCGATTATTAATGACAAAGGTGAAAACGGGATAACCCCTACCCAGATTATTCAAATATTATATCCTCAAGGAGCGAAAATAATAAATAGAATTGGGAGGGGGTGGGTGTGTTTAACCTTAAGGATGTTAGAAGAGGAAAATCGGGTAACTCACATTCAATGTAAAAAAAAGATAAAATTTTATCCAGCAAATAAAATATAATCAAAACTCCCATCATCCTTTAGAATTTAAAGCTATAAAATTATATGATAAGAAGATCACATAGAACTTGGATGCATTATCAATACACCATGTAGCAGCTATAACTGTGTTATGTTTCCTTTTTTCTTATTAAGAAACATTCACAGTTATGGCATTTTACAAAATTTTTTTTTTCATAAATTCTAATGTAAATTTATTAATCTACATTTCTTACTATTTTATAGCGAAAGTATAAAAAGATCTTTGCTATTGAATTATGATGAAAGAAGTGCAAGAATTTCACAAAATTGCGGAAAATTATATTCAACAGAAAAAATATGATGAAGTGTTAAACTTTCTTAAAGGCAAATTAAAAAAAGATCCTGATAACGCCGAACTTTTGATTATTTTGGGATATGTTCATTCTTTATTAGAATTTAAAGAAATGTCCGAAAAAGAAGTATTAGATTTAGAAAAACAAGCTTATGATTTGAATAAAAAATCACCAATTGTATGGAAATATTTAGGATTAATAAATTTTAATAAACAAGAATACGATAAAGCGCTCAGGTGTTATAAAAAAGCTCTCGATTTAAATTCGGAGATAGCGGATCTCTGGTTTGAAATGGGAAGGACTTACCACGAAAAAGAGAAAATTAACAAAGCAATTGAAAGCTTCAAAAAAGCCACTGAATTGCAACCCGATTTATTTGCTGCTTGGGATTATCTAGCAAATGCATATGAATCAAGAGAAGATGAAAAAAGCGCTATCGATAGTTATAAAAAAATTATCTCATTAATCCCTGATTCTAAAAAAAAAGAGGATTATGATAAAAAAATTGAATATTATAAGAATGTATTATCCCTGGATCCTTATGATTTAGATACATGGGAAAATATGGGGATTATTTATGAAGAATTAGGGGAGCACGAGAAAGCCCTAGTATGTTTTGAAAAAGCGACGGAAATCGCCCCCTACGATATTAATTTATTAATCAATATCGGAAACATCTATAATACCAAAAAAGAATACGATAAAGCGCTTGATTTTTATGAAAAAGCTATTAATGTAGCTCCAGATCATGCAATAAGAAAGGAGATCCCCATAATCGAAACCTATAACAAAAGTCTTGAGTTGAGACCAGATGATATTGATTTGTGGATAAACCTAGGATATGCGTATGAATTTAAAAAACAGCCTGAAAAAGCGTTCAATTGTTATGAAAAAGCTCTTCAGATAGATCCAAACAATGCATTAGCACGCTTTAAATGGCATGAAGCTCATGAAAAAAGAAAAACCTGAGTATTAGATTTTTTCAAAATTTCCTATCCTTATAAAATATTTAACATTATAAAAAAAAATAAGATTTGGAGAACTTATAGCACTCCCTGTTCTTTTAAATAGGCTAAATATGCTCTTTCTTTCTCGTCGTGTGTCTTTTTTAACTCTATTTTTTGTTGGATCCATTCTGCACCATCCAACGGGAAAAATTTTATAGCTAAAGCACTTATCAAAATAAATAGCGCAGGTAAGATCATAAATCCTATCATTATTCCTAATTCAGCTGCTTCGGTCTGAGTTTGAGCAGTTCGTTGAAATCCATAGAATGAAATTATTGCTAAAAACAAGAAATTCGCAACTGATATTGCTGGTTTAGTAATAAGCGCATTCACACCGCTATAACTAGTTTCTCTCCTCTTAGTCGTAAGAATTTCATCATAATCTATAGTTTCAGCAAATAATGCTTGTTGTGTTAGAAAAATCCCTGAGAACCCAATACCAATGATTATAAAGGCAAGTATCGCAGGTATAAGACTCCAAGCAATAAAAAATCCCAGAATAAAGCCTAGACCACTTAAAATTAAACTAAAAATGTAAATTTTCTTTAATCCATGTTTTGCCGCTAATTTGCTATAGGTATAGGTAAATCCAAGAACCATGGCAAAAAAAATCAATATTGGGAGTAGTGCCAAAATACCACCTAGCTTTAATATATAATCAATATAATAGAAAAGAGCAGTAGTTAGAATTGTCTGAGCTAATATAAAACAAAAGATACTTACTTCAAAAATGAGAAATGGTTTATTTTTAAAAGTCTCTTTTAAACTTTCAAACATCCCCATAGGCTCTTCAAGTTGAGTGTATTTATTTTCCTTCAAATAAAAACTACATATGAATAATACTAATGCACATACACTTCCAACAATTATCATTATAATTAAGAATGTGGGATCTACAGATGTTGACTCGCTACCTGTAAGAAGCAATACAGGTAACATCAGAGCTACTAAAAATCCTAATGAACTGAAGATGGAACCATAAATCATCAAATTTGCTCGAGCTTTGGAAGAGATAACCATTTCAGCTGGCATTGAATACATAATTAGTCCAATAATAGTATAAATGCTATCAAAGGTGAATAATATAAACAACAAATAAATAAACAACGCAATTTCATTTGTAATATCAACCAGAGGTATCCATACTAAAATAAATAGAATTCCGTAAATTGGCGCTCCGAATCTAATATAAGGAATTCTACGTCCCCATTTCGATTTGGTCCTATCTTGGATAAACCCAAACAAAGGGTCATTAATCGCATTCCAAAACGCAAATATTAGCCAAGCCAAACCAATAAGTTGTTCATTTAACCCTAGTTTTACATTGTAATAAAATGTAATAGCAGCAAAGGCAACATTGGATAAAATAATATGCACGAATTCTCCAAATCCATAAGCGAATTTAGTTTTTTTAGGTAAAATTTCTATTGATAATATATCTTTATTTAAACTCATTGAAATTCAAACCTTTAGAATATAATAAGTAAATTTTATATATTTTAACTTAAATATCTTCTAAATTTAAATTTTTATAATATTTAATTAACTGAACTTTCAATCATAGTATTTTATTTTGAATTAGAAATTTTGGAAATGGGATATTAAAAATTCGATGGACTTCTTACTTTTAAATTCTGAAATTTATTTCAATATTTTAAATGAAAGTGAGTGCAGAGGAGTATTTCAACGGTCATTTTTTAAAGAAAGATGTAATTCATTACCGACAATACCAAAATAATATTGTTAAGAAATGTAATACTAAAAATAGTTTAGTTGTTTTACCAACGGGGTTAGGAAAAACAATAATAGGCATTTTATTAATCGCTAATGCTCTTAAAAAATATGAAGGCTTAGGAAAAGTGATTATTTTAGCACCCACGAGACCATTAGTTTCTCAACATAAAAAATCTTGCGAACTATTTTTAGATATTGAAAAAAAAAAAATTTCTTTATTAATAGGCAGAATTCCACCCCATAAAAGGATATTAACCTTTAATGAGTCACGAATTATAATTTCTACCCCCCAGGTTATTAAAAATGATTTAATGAGGGGGCGTTATGATTTAAGTCAAGTGGCATTAATAATTTTTGATGAAGCTCATAGAACTAGAGGAAATTATTCTTATAATTTTATTTCAACCGAATACATAAACACCTGTCCCGATCCTTTAATATTAGGGCTGACCGCCTCCCCGGGAAAAAATTTTGATCGCATTCAAACCTTATGTGATAATCTCTATATTGAAGAGGTTGTGTTTAAGTCCCATGAGGATGAGGATGTAAAGACCTATATCTATGATATTGATACATTTATAGAAAAAGTAGATTTACCCATAAAATACATTGAATTAAGTGAAATATGGAATAATTTATTTAAAAAGTTCTTAAGATTCTTTCTTCAAAGAAAATTAATTAATCCTTATCAGAAGTATTATTCAAAACTAGATTTTTTAAGAATTTGTCATGATTTAACCCTCTCATTAAGATATGACCTTTACCGTGATACGAACTTACTTGATGAAGAATTTATCGAGCATTTTTTTTTCCAAGATCCTAAAATCATTGATATTGTTAAAGAAAATAAAATAAATATTCAATCTATTTTCTCTTATTGTTCCAGTTGTATTTCTTTATTACATGCTAAAGATTTGTTGGAAACTCAGGATCTCACTCTCTTTGAATCGTTTTTAGATAAAATTGCCTATAAGGCAGAGCAAGATATAATTTCTGCGAATCGAATTGCAAGTTCAAAACATTTTAGATTTATTCATTCTCTACTCAAAACCCCGCAATATTCCGAATTGTATCACCCTAAAATAAGCAGATTAATTTCGATTATTAAAGAAGAAATGAAAGAGTTTCATAATCAAAAGATAATAATTTTCACACAATATAGGGAAATGGCTGAACTATTAAAAAAAAAACTAATATTAGAGTTTTCCGAATCAACAAACTTGAAAATCGAAAAGTTTATTGGACAAACTACCAAAGTGGATGATTTTGGCTACTCACAACCCGAACAAATTAAGATTTTAGATGAATTCAGAAAAGATACGATTAATATTTTAATTGCAACCAGTGTAGCCGAGGAAGGATTAGACATTCCAAATGTAGATGCTATCATCTTTTACGAACCCGTTGCATCAGAAATTAGATTAATTCAAAGGCGCGGAAGAACGGGAAGATTTTCTGATGGAAGATGTTATATTTTATTGACAACTGGAACTGTTGATATTCCTTTCTATATAGTTTCTTGCAAAAAAGAGAAAGAGATGAAATCTATATTAACTCAATCAAAAGAATTAAATTTAGTTCAAAGTTTAGACCGTAAAAAAATCACTTTCTCTTCTCGAATAAATTCCCATTCTGATTTAGAAATTGTGAAAAATTTTAAAGAAAGAAAAAAAAAAGAGGGAGAACTATTAGCAAATAGATCTATTGAAGAAATTATAACTCAAATAGATGAATTTTCTGACTCTTCTGAATTTAAACATTTTAAAGATATGGGTATTTCATTTTATTCGGATATAGTTAAAATAGATCATTCAAAAATGCGTAAAACTATTGTAAAAATGAAGGGTAGTAAAAGTAAACGTCCAAAAACACAAAAACAATATTTAAACAAGAATATAAAGACCTTAATTAATATCGCTAAATATAATGAAAAAGGAAAAACCGAATTTTCTAAGTTTCAGGCACTTGCCAGTGAGGAAGAGATCATTGATAAGAAATTTTATATTCATTTTAATCAAGCCTGTAATTTAGGATATTTAAAGAAAGAAGAGAATTATGTAATTTTAATTAAAGACTATAATTAGGTTAGGCTATTGACTCTTCTTTAGTTCTTTTAAACATAAAATAGATAATTATTAAAATGAGTATAGAAATGGGAATGGATGCAACGGCAGGATTATTTCCACTAAAAATATAAATCCAGTAGGTAATTGCCAGTATAGAAGCAAATAATCCTAAGATTGAGCCATACAAACTTGAAAAACTTTTTAATCGACGATATACTAAGTAAAATTTGAAATTCATACTTTTTATGACTTCTAATTCATCTTCATTTAGATTTTCAATGACGTTTGCATTTTCATAATAGATCCCTAACCGGGGATCATATTTACCTGCTAATTCTCCTGAACTTATGAGAGTAATCAAATGGTCTTGGATGTTGGTCTTCTTCATTTTTAGCTCATTATTTAGGAAACTAATCGTAAGATATTCGTTAGACACCGCCTTGATTAAAATTTGGCAATATTCTTTTAAAATTAATTCTTCAAGGGATTTTACCTTCTCACTTAAAATTTCGTTAAAGCCTCCCAAGAATTTATTAAAATCATCTAAAATGTATTTATTTTTAGTTTCAAAATTAAACGATTGCTTATTAAACTCCTTCACTAATTTTTTAACATCCTTCTTGATCGAAGCTAATTCGGAATGGATATTTCTTGCTCTTTTTTGAATTTTATAATTAGCCCTTTTAAATTCTCTTATTTCTATATCTTCCTCAACTCTTGCTTGTAACGTGCCTAACATCCGACTAATTTGTATTTTATAGGTATTTATATGATTAATCAATTGTTCTCTGAAAACAATATCCTTTAAAATAATCAACTCATCGTAGACTTTTTCTTTCTTCTCCTGAAATTCTCTTAAATAACTATTTTTCTTTTTTACTGAATATTCTCTTATTTCAGTGAGGAGTTTATCGGAATCCTTAATTTGGTCGAATTTTGTTTTTAACTCTATCTCAATTTTTTCTTGAGCATTTCTTAATTTGGATTCCAATTTTTCTGATTTATTTTCAAAGCTTTCTTTAATTTTAAGATATGACTTTTCCTGGGTTTTTTTAATTTCATCAAGGATTTTTTGATATGCTCTCGTTAAATCGATTTTTAGTACATTATATTCCTGATCAATAAAATTTTGCATATAATTAAATAGTTTTAAATTATGAGATATCGTTTCAATGGCAATTTTATTATTTTTTATCACGGATTCAAGATGGTCTCTCGTTTTCAGAAATTCTTTACGGTTTTCAATCTGGATTTGGAGCTCATGAACTTTTTTATTGTATTCCAAGTAAATAGCATGATCAAAATTATCCAGGTCATTAACACGGTTTTGGAGTTCCAGCATATTTATGCCTAATGTTCTATTTCTAATAGAACTATCATAAAGCGCCAATAGTTTTCCAATCGCTTCTTGGTTCAGTTTGAGCAATTTATTGTCGATAAAACTTCTTAATTCCTTGTTTTTATAATAATCCTCTGTGTAAATTACTACACATTTCTCATCTTCGTAGATTTTCCCGTTAATTTTCGAAATTTCAATTAATTCTTTTATTCTCGTAATTAATACTTTACATTTTAGATCCAATTCATTCTTTAAATCCACAATATTTACATTATTAGATTTTTTCTCTTGTATTAGGGATTGAATTCTTTCAGTGATTAGGTTATTAATTGACTCATCCTGGAGGATATCAATTTCCTGGGTAAAATACTCATAAAAATTATTCCAATGGATAATTGTTACATTTGATTCATCAAAATCTTTCATAACTTCCTTACAATTATCCAATTTTTTTAGATAAATTTTTTGAGCTTCCTCAAATCTCGTTTTTAATCGTTCAAATCCTTTAATTAGATCTTTTACCTTTTTATTTCTTGTCTGATCCAAGCTCTTAAGGAAATCAGATAATTCTTTTTTAAACTTTGAAATTTCTGTTGAGACAAAATCATCAAAATCTCCAATTTTAGCTTTATTCCTTTGCTCAATTATCTTATTTTTTAAAAATTGGACATGTTCCTCAATTGATTCAATTATTCTCTCTTCTAAATTTTCAGATACTAAATTTAAGGTTCTATAGAGGAGGTATAGCTTTTGTCGATTTTTCATTTCCTCTTTAGTATGATTTTGAATTTCATTTACCTCTTTTGAAGCTTCTTTTAATAAACCGTCAGATTCTTTTTTTATCAAATCAAATGCTTCTTGAAATTTATTTTCCTTTATTTTTTCCTGAGTTTTTTCTTTAACCCCTTGTAATTTAGTTTTTATTTCATTTTCCATAGAAGATAATTTATCTAAATTATTTTTAAAGAAATTTAAACCGCTTAAATAGTAATTAAAAACCCCTTCTAGCTCTTCTTTAATACTAATCCAATTATTTATAACTTCATTCCGTTTTTTGGTGATAAATTCATCCTTTAAGGAAATATTTTGAGAAATTTGATAAATTTTTTTATCAAATTCATTCACTCTGCCTCTTATTTTATCAAAATTATCCATTAAATCATATAAAGCGGTATCTGTGTATTCATTTTCACTGAAAATTCTTAAAAAATTTCTAAATTCATCGATTCTTCGGTTTATGGATTCCCCAAAACTAAAAATTTTCTCATCCATTTGATCTAAAATCCGATTTAAATTTCGAAGCTCTTCTTTTTCAGCAATTTTATCTTTCAGATAAGAATCAATTTCATTAAGTCTTCTACTTAATACCGAATAGAGTTTATACCATTGAGAAATTTCAGATTTTAATACATTTTGAATGTTAATATAATATAAATCTAAATTAAAGGAATTTTCAATATTTTCATTGAGAAAATCCGCATCCATAAGCGCATTTCTTAAAATAAATTTTAATCGCTCTTTAGCAAGATTGATTTCATCAATTATGAGATAACTCTCAATCTCTTCTTTAATTTGAGAAGAAGTATTTTTTAACTTTAATGTCATATTATAAATGTCATTCTGAATATCTCTTATAAGCTCTTTCTCATTTATTATATGAGTTAATTTAATTTCCGTATCAGAGACTATTGCTTTATCCACAAAGAAATCTAAATAGAATTGGAATTTAGAAAACATTTTTTTAACAATCTTGCCCTTAAAGAAGTTTCTCTGGGTCATTTGATGGATTAAAGGAAATATATCCTCCTTTAACTTCAATGGTTCTTGCTTGTAAGACTTCTTATATCGTTTATGAATTTCAGTCAATGAAATAATGTTTTTTTTCTTAAGTTGGTCATATATTTCAGAGACAATTATTTTTTCTCCCTCCCTCAGATTTCTAAGAAAATTGTTAAATTCAATGGTGTTATCTAAGATTTTAAGATTAAATGTATAATTTAAATTAATATAAGAAATTACTTCTTCGATTCCGTTGGTTAATCCCATAGAATCTTTAATTAAATTCAGATTAACATAATTCTCCTGCTCCAGTTGCTTAAAAATGACTCTCTCAATCTCATCAATAAACTTTTTCCAAATAATCGAAACAAGAATAATTAATTTTGAAAGTTCCATTAATCTCATGTGTGTTCGATTTGTTGGATCCTTCAAAATCTCATTTAAACTTAAGCTAATGAAGGAATAGATTCCCACCGGGTTATAATCTAATAGCCAATAATAGCTATCCAGCGTATAAACCATCCAAAATGTGGTATTTATTCTCCCATTAATCTTTTTAAAACTGAAACCCCCATTCTCTTTTTGAAATTGAAGGAGATAATGGACTGCTTTTTCATCCACCTCATATTCTAAATCCAAATATTTAAGACATAGTAATTTGAAAACAAGAGCAGAATCTTTCTTAATACTGCCAATATATGGTATAAATTTATCCCTACTAGTAAGGATATTCATTCCTAGCAAGGTAAATGATTCTAATACAAAATATAAAGTTCTCCCTGAAGTGGTTTTCTTATCAATTTCACAATGTTCATTAAGACAATGTAAAAATGAGTCTCCTTTTTTATGGGATAACAAAAAATTTATGATATTTTTTATATTTTGGTCAGTCCCTTCAGCCCAGAGGAATTCTTTTAGTAAGCCTAATAATTTTAAATTGGCTAATGCAAAATATGTGGACCACACATCAGGGTCCTTTTGAGAGTGTGGAGAAAACTTAAACCCCAGTTTTTCGTCAAAATGTACAGCACATTTTTCTATAAAAGTATATAGATGATCTCGATTATCCTCATTATCTTCACCTAAATATTTTCTTAACAAAAGAAACCAATAAATATTCTCGAGGTTTAAATCTGAAATTTTAAGAAGCTTTTCATTAAAATATTGATAAAAATTAATAACTGCATTATAGTTACTTAAATAAAATTTTCCAATATCCCTTCTTTCCAGTAATAAGAATGACCTAAATGGTTCTTTTTTAAATTCAGTGATATAAGGATACGCGGTTTTTCCTTCAATAATTGTCAAAAATTAAAGTACTCCCAAAATTATTTTTTTGTTATTAATGAAAATTCATTCATTTATTTCTTTGTTATTAAAAAAGTTATTATTTTACACTACTTTATATTACAAAAAAACACGAATCAAACTGTTTTAATATACTTGTGTTAGTCTGTGCTTACTAATGGTCACAAAGAGATTGAAAGGGTTAGAGTACGCTATTCGAGATGTCGCAGCGGTGGCAAATGAAGTTAGAAAGACCGGAAAAACGATTTACGCTCTAAATATCGGAGATCCTGTGATATTTGACTTTAAGACACCAGAATATATTTCGCAAGCATTAGCAAATGCTACTTTTGCGGGTCAAAACTTCTATGTCGATAGCTTAGGAGTAAGGGAATTAAGAGAAGAGATATGCATTTATGAAAGAAGTAAAAATAATGTGGATCTTACTGCCGATGATATTTTGATAACATCTGGCGTGACAGAGGGAATTTTCTTTATTATCGCGGGGCTTTTGGATAATAAAGATGAGCTTCTGATACCTGGTCCCTCTTATCCGGTTTATATTAACTATTCTAAATTTTTTGATGGAATCCCTGTGGAATATGAACTTGAAGAAAATAATAATTGGGAACCGAATATTGAGGATTTAAGAAAGAAAATAACCCCTAAAACTAAAGCCATCTTGATATGTTCCCCTAATAATCCCACAGGGATTTTATATGGAAAAAAACAAATTAAGGAAATTATAGATCTCGCAGGAGAACATAATCTACCTGTGTTATCTGACGAAATCTATGATCAAATTACTTTTGAAAAACAATATATTTGTCCAGCTTCTCTAAGTAACGATGTACCAATTATTGGAATGAATGGGTTCTCAAAAGCTCATCTTGCCACAGGCTGGAGAATGGGCTATATTTATTATCATGATCCCGAAAATAAATTGTCAGAATTAAAAGAAGGAATTGAAAAATTAGCTCGAGCTAGATTATGTGCCAATTCGATAGCACAATATGCTGCTATAGAAGCAATCAAAAATCCTGGCCCTCATACAGATGAGATGGTTAAAGCCTTAAGAGAAAGGCGTGATTATTCTTATAAACGTCTTAGACAAATTGAAGGGATTACTTGTAATAATGCAGATGGTACGTTTTATTTATTCCCTAAAATTGATTTCAAGGAATTTACGAAATGGAAAAATGATAAGGAATTTGTGATAGACCTTCTTAGAGAGACGGGAGTCTGTACAGTATATGGTTCTGGTTTTGGAAATTATGGAAAAGATCATTTTAGACTAACTTTTCTTCCCGACTTGAAAACCTTAGAAAAGGTTTATAATTTACTAGAAGATTTTATAAAATAATCTTTTTATTCAGTTCATTAAAAATAAAATAATATAAATATAAATTAAAAATAAAATCTAATTTTTTGAATTCTTATCTTTCATGATTTTGTTGAGTCCTTTCAAAAGGGCAAGAACCGAACTCATTACTATATCTTCATGAGTAGCCGAGGATTGTACAATTTGATTGGTTTCTAAATCCATTAATTCAATGGATACATGTCCCAAAGCATCAGTACCTCCTGTTATTGCATCAATATTGTACTCTAATAGCTTAACCTTGCTCATGGGCTCAAAACATTTTACAATTGCCTTCATTGAAGCATCAACTGGCCCAACTCCGATTGAGGATGCCGTTTTTTCAATCTGATCTCCATTGTTTTTAATTTTTAATCGAACTGTACTTGTGGGAGTAACAGAACCAGTTAATACTGTCAATTCATCAATTTTTACATACTGCTCCTCTTCGGGTAATTCTCCCATGACATCTTTTACAATCGCTAAAAAATCTTCTTCCATTACTTCATGCCCTTTATCTCCAAAACTTTTAACGTGATTGAAAATCTTTTGAAATTGCTCATTTGTAGGATGAATTCCCAAATCCTCCAATTTTGCTTTTAAAGCATGACCACCTGTATGTTTACCTAACTTAATGGATTGTTTGACAATTTGTTCCACTTCATCAGAACGTCGAATTCCTATTAATTCAGGGGTAATAGGTTCATATACACGCGCATGTTTAATCATTCCATGAGCATGAATTCCCGATTCATGAGCAAATGCATTTTGACCGATTAAGGGTTGCAAACGTCCGATCTTAATTTTACCCCCACAATAACTTTCAATCAGTTTTGCGGTGGGAAAAATCTTTCTGGTATTTATATTCATCGGTATTCGATATAGAGCATAAAGGGACATGGCAGTTTCTTCGAAGGACGCATTGCCTGCTCTTTCTCCTAATCCTATTATAGTTGTTTGGGCTTCTGAGGCTCCATTCTCAAAACCAGCAATGGTATTCGCAACTGCTAACCCAAAATCATTATGACAGTGAACCGCAATTCTAACATTTTTCGGTAAAGCTTCATAATTTTTTCGTACGATATACCCGAAAGCATTGGGTGTTATTGTACCAACTGTATCGGGGATATTAATTCGTGTAGCTCCGTTTTCAACCGCAATTTGATTTGCTTTAATTAAAAAATTTAGATCTGATCGAGTGGCGTCTTCCGCTGAAAAAAGCACGGTAGAATAATGTTCTTTGGCATAAGATGTTAATTCTGCAATATCATGCAATACTTCTTCTCGTGTCATTTGAAGTTTCG
>SDNV01000189.1 GCA_004524515.1 Promethearchaeota archaeon | reverse complement strand
CCAGATCTAATTTTACAAGGGAAGTTAGGTTTTCTATTGAATCAGGTATTTTAATACCTCTATTATTGTTTAATAATAGGATTTTAAGGGATTTAAGGTCGCCAATAGTATTCGGGAGTTGATCTAATCTATTACTACTTAAATCTAAATCTTCAAGAGAGGAGAGGTTGCCAATAGAATCAGGTAACACTTTTAATTCATTATTTTTCAAATTCAAAGTTTTAAGCGAAGAAAAATTCCCTATATATTCGGGCAGTTCTGCCAATCCACTCATAATTATGGTTATTGATATGATCTGACCATTATCGGCTTCATAATACATATTTTTATTTAGATTACTTGTCTCTACTTCTTCCTTACTTGGTACGGGTCTTTTAAATCTAGTTAAACTGCCCAATTCTTTTAATAATTCCACATCTTCCCATTTTAAATTATTTTTTTCTGTCATATCTTAAATTATCTCTTTTTTCATAATTTCTTTATAATATTTTTGTGACTGTTTTCACCGTAAGGTAAAGACAAATAATTATTATTTATTTTTAATTTTTGCTTAAAGTTATTTTTAATATTAGAGTTCAAAATAATTTTATTTCAAGCCTCCATAGTTCTATTAATAATAAATTAGAAGTAAAGTGTAATTTTTAAAAAAAAATTCTTTAAAAAAAAGAGCATCTGATATTGACATAGTTAAAAATAAATTCTATTTAGAATTTCTATTATTACTATTCATACATTTTAGAACCCTTACATTACATGGGAGGGTGGTCTAGCTTGGTATGATACATAATTTGTCATTCAGCCAAATTAACCGAATCGGCTGGGGAAGTCCAAGCATTCGCTTGGATTACAGAGGCCGAGTGGCCGGGGGTTCGAATCCCCCCTCTCCCATCCAAAAATTTATGAATTTTTCTTTAATAAATTGTTTTTTTAAGAAATTATAAATTATTTTTCTTTATTATACTCATCCACAGCTTCCAACGCTGCGACTATATTCTCAGGTGGGACATCAGGTAATATATTATGAACGGTAGACCACACATAACCGCCACCAGGAGCAAATATTTCGAGTAATTCTTTGACATGTTTTTTAACTTCATCGGGTGAATTCAGATTGAGAACATTACGAGTGTCAGCTCCACCTCCCCAGAAGGTAATGTCATCCCCAAAAGTATCTTTTAGATATTTTGGATCCATGCCTTTTGCGCTAATTTGAATAGGGTTCAATATATCTATTCCGCATTCTATAAAATCCGGAATTAATTTTACAACTGATCCACAAGAATGAAAAAATATCTTCATGGAACTGTGTTTTTTTATAAATTGACATAATTCCTCATTTCCTCGTTTGAAGAATTTTCGGTACGTTTCAGGATTTATTATCGGACCATTATTTTCTCCAAAGTCATCACCAAGAGTGATTATATCTACTACATCTCCTACGTATTTACAGATAACTTTAAGAGCATTAATGAAAAATTCAATTTGATAATCCACGAGTTTTTCTATTTTAGATGGTCTCTGTTTAATATCGAGGATAGTTTTGTCCATCCCCCTAATACCATGAATGCCCTCGAAAACACCTGCTCCAAAATGCAAGATAACTGCTTTTTGAGTTTCTTCACGTAGTTGGATAGCATATTCTCTTAAATTACGCCAATATCTCTTTTCCCCCATATTGCTAAAAGGAGGAATCATACATTGGGAACCCACATTTTTATCGTAAGCTTTTAATAATGATTGGAAGTTTAAATTCTCGGGATATCCCTCACCAAAGGGATAATAAGTCTGGTGTATATATAACGTGTCTTTAGACATGTTCCCTAATATTGTTCCATCTGAATAAATAACATCGAAAGAATCATCGGGGTTGTGTCTGGGTTGAAAAAAAGTAGGGAATTGTGCCTTAATGCCATGCAGTTTGACATCGTACCAATCTTTATCTTCTGTAAGATAAGCGGAACCTAAATCAATCACATCGATTCCAAAACGTTCGATAAACCAATCCTCAACCCGAGCTAGTTGTTGTGTGAGGTCATATATTCGAACATTTCCTTCTTTTATATTCAAATAGTTTTTTAAATTATAATAGGCTATTGCCGAAATTCCGGTTATTGGAGTTGAGCCAATATCGACCGGAACGCGATCAGGTTCCTTATGATTAAGTGTTGAGAGCACTCGTTCTCTAGAATTCATTCTTCATCACTAAATCGTATTCCTATTAAATCGTTATTTATAATTATAATATATAGAAGAAGTAATTAAACATCGTCCTTATAAATTACTTATCTTTCAGTATCTAGATCTTTTTTATTGATATTTATGGTAGATTATACAAAAAACAGAATATTCTAATAAAGAGGTTATTGATTATTAGTCAATTAGAAGTGGTTCAAGATAAAGAATGGGCAAAGGATTGGAAAATAATAGTAGAATTATTTGAGGTGCTTGATAGATTGAAAGTATTATTTACTTCATTAGATGTTTCTTATCTTCGTGAGATGGAACAAAAAATTCTTCGATTACATTTAGAAAAATATGTATGCTCTCTTCAGAATTATATCATTGAAAAATATTCTTAAGTAATGTGTATAATCATTCGGTTTAAACCGATAATTTTGTAGAAAAAAAATGAAAATAAAAACGTATAAAAGAGCATAATGCTAACTATAAACTAAGAATTTATATTTTGCTTTGGTGAAAAATTTTAATTTCTTTCTCTTCTGGACCTATATCGCTACGATTATAGTACTTATCATTGTAATTCTGGTAATCATACTTGCTTGGAGAGCTTATTTTCCTAGAAGATGGTTAAATCTTCTTGTTTTTTCATTTACTGCCATTATTGGTGGGCTCATTATATTATTTATTTCAGAACTGATAGCACCATATAATTCAAATTTTTATCTGAATCCTTTCTTATATATTATTTATTTTGGATTATCGGGATGTGCAATGTTTTCTATTTATTTATTAGTGGTTGATATTCACTTTAAACACATTGAAAAATTAATGTTACTAGGGGGTATTATATTCATAGCATTAATATCCTTTCTTGTTATAAGTTTAGTTCTGTTTATTTATGTGGGATTAACGAATTATCCATGGGTGGCATTTTTAGCATTTGAATGTGTATATGTTCTTGGCATTTTAGCTTATATTTTATTTGCAATAGGAAGTTTTTCTCACGTATCATCTGATAGATTGGACCTATCGGTACGCCGCATGCTTGGTTTAACAGGTATATCAAGTTTAGGAATTGCTTTTGGTCTTGTAATAATAGCACTAGCCGTTTTATATGCAGATTTCTCTATTGCTCTTCCTCCTTCAGTATCCATTTTCTGGTTGTTATGGATCAGTTTTATATCTATTATTTTTCTTTTAATGGTGCGACAAACAATCCTCTTATTTAAGTGATTAAATCTAATTTACACAAGATCTCAAATTATTTATCCCTATTAATAAGATAAAATCTCTTATTAAAAACACTTATTAGGGACATTAGGATTATAGAAACACTTTGGATCAGAGGCGGTGATATCTCCTAAAAAAATATAGGCATTTGCTCTACATCCAAAACAAACAAGTTTAGATACGCAAGTTGCGCATGGCCCTTTTACTTTTATTTTAAGCAAAAGATTTTTCTTCCCCCTTTTCACAATTTTAAGAATATTTTCTTCATAGATATTCCCTTCAGATAAATCAGGTAAAAGTAAGCAAGGTACTACATTTCCATTGGCAAGAATCGCCAAATGAGATTGACACGCATATTTACCATCTGAACACCCTATCAATAACATATGTTTTCCTTCAACTTCTGCTCTATGATAAAATGCTTTTTCTATCTGTGATAAGGTTGGTTCCCATTGAGATCCCTCATTTTTTGCAAGTCCTAATGGTCTGAATACTGCTATAGCAACATGTTTCGCTCCTTTAGCATAAAACCAGTCCATAAGCTCATTTATTGATTCTGCATTTTGGCTCGTCAAAGTTGGGCAGCCATATATTCTATCGGGAGGAAATCCTTCATCAAGGAGTATTTGATATCCCTCAATCTTAGATTTTAGCGAATGCGGGAGTCCATTTACTTGGTTATAATTTTCTTGATCCAGAGTATCTATGTGCATACCGAGAATGAATTCCTGACCATGAGATTTAGCTAATTCACTCGCTTCAATCAACCATTTAGCTTTATCTTTTGGAATTAATCCTGCGAGAGGGATATACACATGAAAACCTTCTTGAATACTATAAAAAACCATATCCTTACATCTAGGATGTAGAAGTTGATCTCCACCATATAAATATACCACTTGAACTCCAAGCTTTTTTAACTCAAGAATTTCCTTGAATTTATCATAGGATAAATTATCTTTGGGAAGCGTATTTGCATCTAAAGAACTCGCATAACAATAAAGACAACCACCAGCACATCTCTGGTTTATTTCTATATTGACACAAACAGGATTCCCTTTGTTATACACGCTAACAAGCTCTTTTCTAGTAAAGAGATCAATGGGAGGGTTTTCTCGCGTTCCGTGTTTATTCTTAAACAACCCTAATACATCCCTCCTATCAATGGTTTAAAAAGGTTTATCAATTTTCGATAACGCATCAGCATAGTCTTTGAAAAACCAGTTAATCTCATTTTGAAAGAATAATCTTTCTCTTAACACATCATAATGTGATTTTCCTCTAAGACT
>SDNV01000049.1 GCA_004524515.1 Promethearchaeota archaeon | reverse complement strand
AGTAAGATGGTCGCGTGTAGAAGGGATTTTCTTTTGTGAGTGAGGATTGTGGATAATAGATCTCAGTATCTATCTTTTTTATAAAAAATTTCGCATTCAATAACAGATTATGCTTATTCTTTTAAATAGTAGGAAGAGATTATTTTATTTATTAAAAAAAATACATTTAAAAATTAGAGAAGGTAAATTTTAATGGGTAATCGACAATGAATATAAATGAGTTAAAAATCGAAAAAGAAATTAAAGTAAAAGAGAAAGACGCATTATTAGTTGTTGATATACAAAACGATTTTTTGCCGGGAGGAGCCCTAGCAGTTGAACAAGGTGATATAATCATTGAAGGGGTGAATAAAATTGCAGAAAATTTTAGTAAAAATAATGCTGCGGTTATAATGACCCAGGATTGGCATCCTAAAGGGCATTTATCTTTTGCGAGCAGTTATCCAGATAAAAATCCTGGAGATGAATATCAATCTAATGATGGAGCTATAGGGCCAGTTTTATGGCCAGATCATTGTGTACAAGGCACAAATGGTGCTGCACTTCATAAAGATTTAAATTTACTCTATGCGAGTGCTATAATTCGTAAAGGTAGGAATCCAACTGTGGATAGTTATTCTGCTTTTTTGGAAAATGATAAGATAGCGGAAACTGGATTATCAGGATATTTAAAATCTTTGAAGATTAAACGGATTTTTATCTGTGGATTAGCATTGGATTATTGCTGTTATTATAGCGCTATGGATGCTGTGGATTTTGGCTTTGAAGAAGTATATCTTATAATAGATCTTACAAAGGGAATTGATTTACCACCTGGAAATATTTCTAATGCGTTAGAACACATGACAACGAAAGGAATAAATTTCGCTAAGAGGGACAGCTTCAATTAAACTCTTTTTTTTAAAGATTTCTCTTATATTAATATTTTAAATTATTCAAATAGAATTAAAAAGAAAAATAATTAGACTAATAATTTAGATGATTATATAACCACTCTTGATAAAGTATCAACGTTTAATATTTAAATATTAAACAAATAATTTAATTAGCAATTATAGAGCTTTTATATTTTTTTATAAATGAAATGATCTCTAAATCTCCGATAAGTGCCGAAAAAGTATATAATGAAGTGTTAAGTAAAGAGATAAGCAGTAGCGCTGCTATTGAAATTTTAATTTCATTACTTGAGGGAAGTAATAATAATAAAATCAGAATGAAAAGTTTAGAAGTATTGGGGAAAATTTGTCATAAAACTAAAAGAGCATTTAAAATTCTTGAAAATATACTAGTTTCTGATGAAAATCCCTCAATTAGAGCTAAAGCTGCTTCTATAATCATTAATAAATATATAAATGAAGGTTTCACCTCTTTAGAATGGATAATACAATATGATAATTCCAAATTGGTATTAAAAACACTTATAAAATTATTTAAAAAAATAAAAAATCACAAAATCGAAAGCTTGGATACGCAGTTAAAAGCAAGACTAATTTCGATTTATGGAATTGCGCCTCATGAGGCAGAATTTCTTTTAGATTTAGAGCTTGAAGTGGATTTTTTTAATATGAATTACTTAAAAATGTATTCAACTAGTTCCGAGAGTAGCGTGATTTCGGGAAATTATATGATGTGTGCCATAAAAAACGGACACATCAAAGCTTTAAATTTGAGTAATTGGGGGCTTAATAAACTGCCTCAATCCATAGGTGCACTATCTAAGCTACAATATCTTATTTTAAGACACAATAAGATTGAAACATTGCCAGATTCAATTGGTTTACTCCGTCGATTAAAATTGTGTGATCTCAGTGGATGTAATATTATTTCTCTCCCAGATTCCATATCTAAGCTTAATAAACTTAAAAAATTGTCAATAAATCAAAATTATAATTTAAACAATATTCCTTATCCAATTATTTTAATTGCGAGGAAATATGTCAGTAGGAAATATATATGGGAAGGAGTAATACCCAGTGAGGCATTTGTACTCGCATTACTTGAGATTTTATCTGGTTCAAAATTAGAGCAAATTTCCCTTGATAATTTAATTATTTCTAAAAATAAAGCAAGTAATTATAAGATAAACAAAAGTGGCCATATTATTGGAATTTACATTTTCAATTCGCAATTCTCAAATTTAACCATCCTTCCAAGCCATATTTGTTTCCTGGAGCATCTTATAGAATTAGAATTACCAAATAATGATATTAAAATTATACCTAATTCAATAGGGAAATTAATTAACCTCCAACGTCTTAATCTAAGAAACAATATGATTGAAAATGTCCCTGAATCATTAGAAACTTTGAAAAATTTAAATTGTTTGAAATTATCGGGAAATAGAATTAAAAAGATTCCTCCATGGATAAAGAAAAAACTTGACAAATTCGAAAATACAGAAGATTTGAATGGATTTAAAAGATATTTTTTTGGTATTCCTATCAGTGAGATTATAAGGAAGTATCATTAGCAAATTATATAAGTTGACTAAGATTATCAGAGGAATTTAAAAATTTTCGATTTTTATGGGAATTTTTCTAAAATTTTGAAACTTTTAAAGTTATTATTAATTTATACAAATTAAATTACTTCAAATAGAATATAATTAAAATGAACAACAAATTTCCTTATAAGTCTATTTTAATTGCCTGTAGTGTTAATACCGCAAGAAGCCCTATGGCAGAAGGTTTTTTAAAGGACTTTCTCACTAAAAAAAATTCAGACCACATTGATATTTTCTCATGTGGAGTCGCATCAAATGCGAGAGATGGAATGTTGATTTCTATGGATGCTAAAATGGCTATGAAGGAAATTGGTATTATATTATCAGAAGATTCTATGTCAATTGATATTAAAAAGCACCCGGAATTGCTTAAAGATGTAGATCTTATCCTCACGATGACAGAACAACATAAATTAGAAATAATGCAAATAGATGGAGCTAAAGATAAAGAAGTTTACACCTTGAAAGAATTTGCAGGTGAATGTGGTGATATTGAAGATCCATCCATGAAAGAATTACAAGGATTTAGAATAGCAAGAGATGAAATTAGAGATTGTTTATTAAAAGGATTAAAAAAATATAGATTTTAAAATAATTAGTTTTATAATGAAGAAATCAAATAACTAATCCGCTTCCTTGCCCTCTTCAAAGCCCATTTGTTTATGTACTGCCTTTATTTTTCTTTTTCGTTCTTTTTTCTGTATCTTTTTTAGTCTTTTTTTCTTTTCCTCTTCAAGGAAATCCTCCATTTTTTCCAATTTAGTTTTTCTTCTAATGGCAATCATATGTGTAAAGGATCTTATCATCAATTCTGTTTTTCTCAGTTCTCTTTTAAATTGCTGCCCTGTTTTGGCACCTACTCGACTAAATTGAACCATAATCCATTCCGGTGATCCAATCCCTTTCGCATAACTATTCCAAATATACATAAAGAATCCCATGAACCCACAGAATGCAAAGAGAGCAATTAAACATACAATTATATTTAATTGTCTTACAAATAATGCGGCAAACATCAAATGTATTAGAAATAAACTCAATGATATTTTTCCGTAATAAATTAACATTCTAATAAATTTATTATCCCCATTTTTAAGATCAATGAAGTAAAAGCTAATTGCTATAATTAAAAGCCCTGCTCCAAGATTATAAAACATATTCCCAGCGGTTCCTCTTATTAAAAATTCGGGTATTCCTTTAAAATGGTAATAATCTTGTTGATTCATGATGGCCAACAAATTCAGATGGACATATTCAGTTACATCCATATTGTCAAAATTACGTAATTGAAGTCCTATGGAGACTCCAATGGCAACTAAAATTATTCCCCAGATTAGAAAGATTCTAAATAATACTGTATAATCCTGTTTGGTCCCTTTTATCATTGAAGCATATAAATATTCTCCGAAAATTGTAGAAATAAAACAAATCGAAAGCCAAGGAAAGAGAGTAAGTTGAGGAGCGGGAGAGGTAATGAAAAAATGTAATATCCAGATTAACATGTTCGCATCTTTATATATGAATAGAAATTCTCTCAAACCAGGAGTTACTAAAATGATAATTACACCTATAATTGCTCTATATGTTTTTTTCAATTTCAAGGCGTAATAAGATGCGATTTGAGAAAATCCTAAGAACATTAATATATTCCATCCCCACAAAACTAAAGGGAACGGAGGTCTATATACCGCTTGGTTTAATCCTAATAAATTCATAATTACCCCTATAAACATAATAGTACACCCTCTTGAAAATACTCTGTTTCTAATGACTTTTTTCGGAAGAATCCCTTCCTTATTTTTAATACTGAATATGACACTCAAAGCAGATAAGAATACAAAAAGAGAGGGTCCCAAAATATCAAGTCCACAGAAAAGTATAGCATAAACAAATACCCAATCTCTATCTAACCACGCTTCTGAGATGTGCGCCATCATGATCATAATTATGGCAAATCCTTTAACAAAGTCTATTGAGCGAATACGTTTTGGTGAAGCATAATCTAACAATTCATCCATAGGGATTGCTTGTCGAAGATAATCGAATAATGGAGGAGATTCTAAATCAACTTCTGCTTCTGCTGCCATAATTTCACCCATTAAATGGAATATTAAATTTATTTCATTTATAATTCAAAATAACTATTTTTTATCTATTTGTATTATTAGTAATATTAAAACAAACTTATATAAAAAAGTAAAGGTAATGATCCCTATATTAAACTCTTAATAAAATCAGCCAATATATGTTCAATATTTTCTATTCCTCTTAATCCCGGAAAATCATTTAAATCTATTAGGTAATATTTATCTTGATTAATAGGCTTAATTAAGTCAAATCCAAATATTTTCAAGTGTAGTTCTCGTGATAGAATGCTAGCTAAAGTTTTTATATTTTTAGAAATATTGAACTTTTCTCTTTCTATAACATCAACATCTATAGAATCAGGTTTATCTCTCATATAAATATAAATTGGATTTTCCCTTTTGAGACCGAAAATTTTATCACCTATGACATAAATTTTACGGTCAATTCCATCACATTCAATAAATTTTTGTATATACACATCGTAATATAGGAAATTAGAGTACTTTTTACAGAATTGATCTACTTCTTTAATTTCTCTAACTAAAAAATTAAATCTCATATATTTATCGTGTTGAAAATGGCTCTTTAAGACTAGGGGTAATTTATTTACTGCCCATTTTTTAAATCTATCAACATTGAGTAAATTTTGGGTCCATGATTTAGGTAATGAAAATTTTTCTAAATCGTGTGAGTTATCATGTAATACTTTTCGTAATGCGTGATCTAAGGCAACCTTGTTACGAATTAAGATGATAGTATCAATATCATGCAAGGTTGGAATATTGTATAGTTTAGCAAAATGAAGTAAATCGAGCGAACATTCACTTCCTACTTTCACGATCATCAAATCGACATCACTAAATGAGTTCCTCATATCTGCTAAATCAAAAAAATCTTTGGTTGGATCGTGAAAGATTAGATTAGTATCCTTGATTTTGTTATTTAAGATTGGGATAACTGTTTTTATAATATCATGTTCCATTTTCGCAGAAAAGACTACTTTTTTAACCATAGTTAATAGATAAAATACATCTGAACATTAAAATTTAATATACAATTATTTAAAACAATAATATCAAGTGGGGATATAATATGGAAAAATTGGAAACAAGAGTTACTTTAGAAAAATTACCTAAAAAAGTAAAGAGAACAGCTATAATAGTAGGAATAATTTTTGCTGGCGCTACGATTTTTGGATATTATGAGGCTTCTTTCTTTAATACCTATTTAGATCACGTTCTGAATTTGGAATATTATTACATCTCCATAATGGTTTCGTTATCTGCTATTATGGGGCTAATTTGGATGATTATTTGGGGAATAAAAAGCGATAATACGAGAACAAGATTAGGTCGCCGAAGGCCTTATTTACTATCTGGTTTTATAGCCGGGATTGCGATGGTTACTTTTGCTTTTGCTGAAGATTTTTTAATGTGCCTTATTTTAGATGTTATAATTATTGGAATTGCATCAAACGCATTTTATACAGCTCAGAGGGCATTAATTCCTGATTTAGTTGAAACCGAACATCGGGGAAGAGCAAATGGAATTGTCAATGTATTTTCAAATATTGGATTATTAACAGCTATAAGTTTAACATTAATAGCGAATGAAATATTTACAGTTAAGAGAGGTACTGGAAACATTATAACTCGGGAAGGTCATTTATTTCTGTTCTTAATAGGTGGAGGTGCGATAATACTCTGTGGGATGGTTGGATTTTTGCTTTTAAAAGAATTACCTCCCTCACAACTGCCTCCCAAAAACAAATTTAGATATGAACTCAAAGAAATTTTTAATTTAGAAGAATTTAAAAAACAAAACCAGTTTTTTAGAATTGTCTTAGCACAAACAATTTATAAAGCACATATTTATGTAGTCTTACCATTTTTATTCGTTTACCTATTTTCGTTGGCAATGACGACTCTTGAGTTCCTTATTATCATCGTAGTATCTACTCCAATAATGATAGTAGCAATGATTAGCTTAGGTAAAATTGCAGATAAATTCGGTCGAAAACATTCAGTGGCTCCCGCGATCATAATAGCGAGTATAGGTTTTTTTATAATGCCAACCGCTTTATTTTACCCTCAATATAAGGTATTAATATTGTTAATTGCGATGCCTTTAGTTTTAATAGGACTTTTAGGGATGGAAGTCCCTCTTGGGGCCTGGTCGCAAGACCTTCTCCCAGAAGATAGAAGGGGTAAATTCTTAGGGATTTTGAATGTAGTTAATACAATTTCACAGATTATAGGGGTAACAGTAGGTGGTATAATAGCTACTATTTACGGTCTTGTCTGGGTTTTCGCATTCGCCCCAATTTTTTCAATAGGATCAATTTTATTTTTTAGAAGAGTCCAAGAAACTCTTGTATATAACGATTAATTTCTTTATTCATTTTATAGTCAATATATTTTCTGATTTCACTAAGGTCTCCACTGTAATTTTTATTCGGTCTTTTACTTCTTGTTCAACTATTCTCCATAATTCTGGTGAAACCATAGTAGCATCCTTTTCTTGTAAAGATGTTTTATTTTTATAGAGTATATAGAATGTGTGTTTTAAACCTCTAGTTTCTCGACCCATGGGTCCTTTTGTATCATAAAAACCTCTCTGTTGCTTATATAATTCTTCCTGTAATATGTCTAATTGGGAATCTTCTCCATTTAATGCTTTTTGATACATTTTTTTGCATATATTAGATATATTACTGATGCTCGGTACTAATCCAGCATATATCCTAAGTTCCAATGGAACTGATTTAAGAAAAGCAGAATAATTCATTTCCTCACCGCAATATAAAGCAAAATCTTTACCTATATACTCAATAAATTCTAAAGTATTTTTTAGTTTAGCAGTTGTATCTTTTATACCTTTTAGATTCTCAAAATTAAGTAGAGGTTTAATAGTATCTGCTCTAATATTGTTTTTAGCAAATCGATGTGGATTATTATAAAGAAAAATCTGGTTTTTTAAAGTAAGCGAACCTAAAATAGTTTCGAAATAAGCAATTAAATCATTGTTTTCCAGCTTCTTTGAAATAGGCGGTGTAATAACAAAGCTTAAAGTCTTATAATCCTTTCCTAATAATTCAATTTGATTAATTGCTTCATCAGCTTTATATCCAAAGGCTCCTAAAAGAACAGGAGTTTTATGATCTGAATATTTTAAAGCTAAATCCACGAATTTGCGCTTTTCATGAATTTTTTCGATAAAAGCAATTCCTTCTCCGGTATTGCCAAATAAGAAGATACCATCCGCACCGTTTAGTAATATATGCTTTATTAATAATGAATTTAATTCCGAATTAATTTCAAGATTTTCATTGAAGAATGTAATACTAGGTACAATAACTCCATTAATTTTTTGCTTAATGATTTTTCCTCCCTCATATTATAAATTGTAATTTTTATTATTTTTTCTGGGGTTCCACAATGATCTTAATCCATTTTTCCCTATCATAATATTTAAACGCATCAACAGCTTCTTCTAATGTAATTCTTTTACTAACTAGCCTTTCTAAATCAAGTTTTTTGCTGGCAATCATATCGAGAGCCTCGTCCCAATAATGCTTATCCGCTTTTGAATTTATCATTGCCTCAGGGTAGACTAGTTCCACTCCTTTTTTTCGACAATTCACATAAGGTATATATTGCATCTTTTGAGCTCCGAACACGATAACTCGATAACCAGATTTAACGATATATATTGCATCAAGAAGAGTTTCATTATGACCCACCATTTCAAATACAGCGTGTGCCTCTCCAAAGGCTTTTTTGATCTCATTTGCTACCGAATAATTACCATGAGTTGCTCTGGAAAATTCATTTGGATTAAAAACTTTTGCGCCCCATTTTTTGGCTATATCTCTTTTATGATGATAAGGTTCGCTTGCGGCAACTTCAATACCATTATTTAATAATATTTTAGTAAGAATCAATCCTATTGGTCCAAGTCCGAAGACTATTGCCTTTTTTTCTCCCTCAATCCTATCAAGTTCAGCTCGTTCGAAACAATTTATTGCACAGCCTACAGCATCTGCGAATGAAATCTCATCCATAGTAAGATCATTTCTTACAATCGGGATTGCTCCAGTTGATTCATCTTTACCATGTCCAATAATATTTACATGAGTAGAGTATTCTGCATATCCTTGACCCATTCTAGCTAAATGATCGCCAATATTTATTTGCCCTTCTAGATTTTTCCCAACTTCAACGGCAATAGCACCCGTCTCATGGCCATGTCCACCGGGTTCATGGGCTATAATCCAATGATCTCCTTCAAATATTCCAACATCGCTTCCACATATTCCCACAGAAATCATTTCTGCTAAAACTTCATTTGACCCGGGTTTTGGAATATCAGTTTCTATTAATTTTATTTTCCATGGTTCTGGGAATATTAAAGCTCGCATTTTTCCATCCAATTAATTCACCTATATTTTTTTAAAAAATATTTATTTTCTCCCTCTTATTCCATCAATTAAAAGCCTTATCAACACCTTTTTACGGAACGCCGAAATATCTAATTCATCTGATACTTCTTTAGAGGGATCATAATTTTCGTTTATAATTTTTACCCATTCAATATATGGCATATTAATAATTTCCCTAATCCCTAATTCATCTAATAATCTTTCGGCGACTTGTCTATATTTTGAATAATTATTAAAGATCTCTTTTTCATGCTTTTTTCTCATCAAAATTAGAGGTGGTAAGGAAAAATGATTTGCAGAAGATTGAATTTCTTCAGGAGGTTCATCACCTAGATATGGCGCTAATATTAGTTCAAAATTTAGAGTTTTTCCATTATATGTAGGGGCTGTTGAGCGATATGAAGTAAATGTATCTTTAACTAGTTCTTGTGCATGACCCGTGCCATCTGTCCAATGATGCAGCATTTTGCCATAATAAGTGCCAAATGGATTTATTCTGATTTGTTGACCTTTCCTTTTTATATCTTTAAATCCTTTATCTCTTATTTTAATAGGTGAAAAGGCAAAATTTGCAGCAATTAGAGAATTAAAACCTATCAATATTCCCTTCTTCTTATTCGAAAGGGCCATCCAACCATCCGAAATATTAGAGACCAAACAATCAATGTTTTTATTCTTACGATCTACTCTTTTCATATCTAAATCAAAATAAGAAACGTAACCCATAAAATTGCGCTTCCAAATTCTTAATGGAATATTTTCACCTATAATATTAGGTTGTATCTCACATGGCATAACCTCATACCATTTATTTTCATATTTGTTAAGAACAAAATCAGAAATTATCTTATCAGTAACTTGACTTTTAATATCGGGATACGCTATCGCGACTTTCACGAATAATTGTTTTATTCCTGAATAAATCGTAAGAATTTTTTCACATCTTACATATTTATCTTTAATAATTTCAAATTCAGTATTGATCCTAATTGAAGCGGAAAAACCATCTGATCCATCTCTTAGTACTATAATTTTATCTTTTTGAGAACTAAATCTTTTTCTTTTTCCAGGTTTTCCAAAAATTACCGCTGAATCCAAGAAATTTGGACAAGAAAATTCTTCATTATCAAATTTGAAAGAGATTATTTTACCTTTATTATTAAATTCCACGGTAATAAATTGATTTTGGAGCAATTTAGTTGAAGCAAATAATGAATCAGGTTTGATTGATAAGGATGCCTCTAATGGCTTTAAATTTAATGATGCTATTAAAATATTATTATCAAAATAAGACTTTGGAAAGAATGCCTCGAGATATAATCTTGAGTCTCTCGTATTTTCATATATCGAATAAATTGGTTTACTATCAAAGCTTGGAGAAGATGGGATACATTTTAATTCAAGAACTTTACCTTCATCTTTAATTAATCTCTCTAAAGCTAAAGGGATTTCAGTATTAATATATATTGGAGATTTAATCGAAATTTGCTCATTCTTAGAAATCCCTCTATTAATAATGGGCATGATAACCAATAGATACTCATTAATATTAGCCTCTTTGATAATATTTTCTATAGCTAATTTAGTAGAAAGTTCAGCAGCTTTTTCAGAAGCGTTATATGCTCTCAATGCATAAATTAAAGCAGTTTTATGTCTATGTGGATGGAGAAAGGGCATAGCCAATCCATAATTCGTAGTTGATGCAAACAAAATTTTATTTCTGATATACGTTTGATTAGCATCATTTCCCTCTCTCAAGTATTTATTAATTTCAGAACTAGCATTGCTAACTAATTTATTTGAAACTAACGTATCACTTATGCATTTCATCCATCTAGCACGTTCACCTATAGTCCAGAAATGAGTATTTTCAAATTTTTGAGCCCAATTATAAAATCCGTTAAAAACTCCATCAGCTACATCTGGTCTTAAAATTACTTCACCTCGAATGTCTTTTTTAAATATAGGTATAATATCAAGAAGATTTGCAAATTCAACATAATCATATTCATCTACTGCTTCAGCAAATTCCCTTAAACCTCGGGTATTTGGCATCCAATCAAGAAATTTAGGAAGTCCCATATTAACCCATCCCTCATAATCCATATCAAAATTCAAGAAAAGTAAGGCATGACCGCTTATTTTTTCTAATTCCTGATATCTTCTAATTTTCCTAAACCATCTTTTGATAGATAAATGATCATATATGTCTCCAAAAGATATCATGGGTATCATTAGCATAGAGGCATCAGATACGCTAGACCTAAGTTTATTTAATCCGAATTGTTGATTTAAGGTTAAACGTGGATTCATAAATGGTCTACCAACGTCAAATGGTACAACAGAGTAATAAAGTCCAATTGCTTCCACACCTAACTGATTATAATGCTCAATCATCCCATTAGTAAACATTGTTTCTTGGGTGCGAGCATAGGGGGCCACCCGATCTGGGAATAATTGCTTTGCACCAATTCCCATGGAATTTTCTAAAAACCATTGATGATCTAGATAAAACTCTTCTGTATCGAGTATTGGTTTAGCAACATTACCCCAAGCACCAATCAGAACTTCGTCCTTTCCTTTTTTACACCGTTCAATCACTTTATCCAAAACGTTTTGCTGATATTCTTTCTGTAATTGAATAGACCAGAATATATCCCCATAATCCCAAGAAATTCGTAATTTACCATTGCAGAAACCTTCATCTTCCAAGATATCTAATTCGTTAATTATATCTGCCATTATTTTAATATCTTTGCCAAATCCAGAAGGTCCAATAGAATCACCTCTATAGGAATGATAATAATTAATATGAGGGGAAAGGATAAAATAGATCTTCTTATCTTCTAAATTCAAGTTAATTCAGATTTTAGAGTTTTTTACGCTTTATTTAATAAATTTTAAACTAAATTTTTAATTTTTGTAATTTTTATGAAATAATGACCCTTTCAAATAATTATGTACTGATCACAGGTGCGAGTAGCGGTATTGGAAGAGCTTGTGCGGAATTTTTAGCTTCAAATGGATTTATTGTATATGCTGGTGCCCGTAAACAAGAAGATATTGAAGAATTAAACAAAATCGAAAACATAATTAGCCTTGAAATCGATGTTACAAATCAAAACACAATTGATAATGCAATTGAATACATTAAAAACCAAAAAACGGGTTTATATGCTCTGATCAATAATGCTGGTATTGGACGTGCAGGTCCTTTAATGGAATTGCCAATAGAAGATTTATATGAACAATTTGAGGTAAATCTATTTGGAGTTCATCGAATAACTAAAGCAGTTTTTCCATTGTTATTAGAATCGATGGGAAAAATAATTATGATAAGTAGTGATTCTGGTTTCTTCGCAACTCCCTTTTTTGGACCTTATTGCTCCAGTAAATTTGCATTAGAAGGTTATTCTGACTCACTTAGAAGAGAATTGCTTGTTTTTGATGTAAAAGTTGTGATAATTGAACCCGGAAGAGTGAAAACGCCTATATGGGAAAAGGGAGAAGAATCACTTAAAATTCTTTTAGAAAGATTAAAAGGATCCACATTTGAAAGGATTGCTAAAAAAGTTGGTCAATACGCTATTGAAAAAGGTAAAACTGAAGGCTTAAATCCTCGAGAAATTGCTAAGATAGTTCACAAAATATTACATATTAAAGAACCAAAAACCAGATATTTAATAGCTCCTGACAAATTGAGATATCGATTAATTAAAATATTACCAGATAAAACAATTGATAAAAAATTTGAAAAGGAATTTAAAAAATTAAAATAGCATAAATTATTAGAATTTATAAGAGATTTTATAAAATTTTCTTTTTTAGTTTTTTCATCAAATTATGATTTCGAAATCCTTCATTGAATTTAATATGATTTAAATAGGATTATGTAATTATACCCACTATCATGGCTAATAAAATTAATGTTGCTTTAATTGGAATAGGAGATGTAGCCTCTGCATTAGTACAAGGGATTTCCAACTATAAAAAAAATCCCGATAAAATCATTGGATTACTTCCAGATATAACTCAATATGGTGTAAATGATATTAATTTCGTTCTGGGTTTGGAAGTAAATTCAAACAAGGTCGGAAAAGATCTGAGTGAAGCCATTTTTGTAGAACCCAATTGTAATATGACACTTTTTACTCCAGAATACTTGAACGCTCCTGTTTTAAAAGGACCAATTTTAGATGGATTAGATAGTAATATTAAAGATATAGTCCCGGTCTCTCCAGATCATGAGCCGATAAATGTGACCAAAGAGATGAAAGATAGAATGGTTGATGTCGCAGTAATTCTACTTCCAACTGGGGCTCATAAAGCTGTTAAATTTTATGCTATGGCCGCTCTTGATGCTGGAGCATGTGTAGTTTGTGGAATGCCTTCTCATGTAGCAAAAGATCCGGAGATTGTTAAAAAGGCAGAAGATTTGAATCTTTCTTTAATTGGAGATGATGTGAAATCTCAAATTGGGGCTACCATAATTCACAGGTCTTTAGCTAATCTTTTTCCAATGAGAGGAGCTATATTGGATAGAACTATCCAACTTGATTGGGGAGGCTGTTCTGATTTTTGTAATCTTTTAACTCCAAGACCAAATGGACGTTTAGTATATGAGGAGGGAAAACGTCAATCCAAAACAGAATCAGTAATAGCTAAGCTACAAAATAAAGACTCTGTTGAGTGTCAAATATCTGCGGTAGATTATATCCCTTTCCTTAAGAACCAAAAAGAAGCATACATGAGACTTGAAGGGCGTATATTTGGAGGTGCTCCTGTAAGGGTTGATCTCACTATGTTTGTGGAAGATGGAAATAATTCAGCAGGAATTATAGCAGATTGCATACGTGTGTCTAAAATTGCTAAAGATAGAAAAATTGGAGGAGCATTAGATTCAGCATGTTCTTTCTTTATGAAACATCCTCCTAACCAATTACAGGATTATATAGCTAAAACACATCTTCTGGAATTTTTAGAAGGTAAAAGAAAAAGATAAATAAAAAAGAGATCTTAGGTATTGATTCTTATTTTTATTATACGATTTTTTAAGTCATGTATGTTCTAGATTTTACACTCATAGGAATTTTTCCCACTATTTTTTGTCTCGCGATTAAGAACTCATAGATATAGTCAGCTATGAGACTGGTAGCTTCAGGAATATTTCGAAAGGAAGGAAAATCGTTGATATCGATAATATAGGGTACTCCCTCCCGATTTAAAATATAATCGATTCCAAATATGGACATACCAAATTTCCTACCGAGCTTTAATATCTTTCTTTTTAATTCTTTGTCAATGGGTACTCTGATATGGACTAATTCTAAGGGGCTTAACTGCTTATGCCTTAACCAGTTATGTGCAGTAATACAAACTGCCCATTTGTCAATTACATATACCTTATATATGATATCGATTTTACCTAAATATTCTTGGAAAAATAAATTGTTTTCATCAAAATCTTTTATTAATTCATTGAATTCTTCTTTATTTCTGGCAATTCCGATAATTCGATCTTCTTTAGAAAAATCTGGAGCATTATGGATATTATATTTAATGATTATTTTTGTACCATTACTGCTTGCATCATAGGACTCTTTAACAGAATAAAAAGATTTTGGAATGTTAATTTTTTTATATTTCTCTTCAATAAGGTTAAAGGTTGCTTTTCTGCTTTCGCAAGTATTGACAGCATTCAAACTATTTAATAAAGGAATTTTTGGAGCATATGTTTTTAATGCATTGTAGATTATTTGATTCGACTCTTGAGAGAGTAATTTAACAATTATTAAAGAAATTGGATACTTTTTTAATTTTTTTTGAAAATATTTAACATTAAATATACCCTTTTTATTACCCTTATGAGGTATAAGATTTACGATCTTGATATTATAGTTAACTTTAGCAAAGTTTACTATCTTTTCGAAAAACTCCAAGTCACGATTAATAATGCTTCCGATATAGATTTTTTTTATTGACATAAAAAAAATTAGGGGAGTTTGACTTTTTAAAAGCAAATTATATTATATAAATCTATTGGTAATTCTATATTATTATTTTTAAATATTTTTAAATTTAAAATTTATTACATTTAAGATACTCAGGGAGATCTTTATTAAAAATCTCGCAATTGTCGATTTAAGTGTATTTAAATGAGATAAATCGTTTTTAATAAACATCAATTGAGAAGAAAATTCTAATGACTAAAGTTAAAATCGGCATTATCATCGATAAATTTCATTTGAAATATAAGGTAACTGAATTTTTAAAATATTTAAAAACTAAAGCAAATGTTAAGCTTTATGTGGAAGAGTCTTATTTATTAAAAAACTATAATTTAGAATTTGATGAGGATCTCTTTTTTCTCAAAGGAAAAGGAAAATTAATGGTTAATTTAGCAAGAATGATAGAAGATGGAACGCCAATTCCAGTTATTAATCCTCCTAAGGCAATTTGGTTGACGATGAATCGTTTTTTAAACAGTTTATTATTGAGAAAGGCCGGAATTTTAGTACCTGATTTTTCTTTAAACCCCTCAATTTGCAAACCTCCATTTGAAGATTATATTATTAAAAATATTATAGATCAAAAGACCTATGCTTTTAAAGGAAAAATTGAGAAAGTAGATGGACATTTATATGTTTCAGATGAGAGAGCTTTAAATGAGGAAAGTAAAGAAGAAAGGTACCAATATTTTTATTACCAGAAATTTATAAAAAGCAAATGGGAGTATAAAGTCTATGCTTTTGGGGAAAATTTATACTATTATAAACAAATCCCGGTTTTAATTAATCCCAATAAAATGGATACTAGAGCTGAGATTAAAGAAATACCAGAATTAAAGGAAATAGTATTAAAAGCAATGAAGATAATTAATTTAAAAGTAGTTTCCATCGATTTTCTTAGACCTAGGGATGAACAATTTTATTTGACAGATATCAATTCTTTGCCCAATTTTAATTATATTAAAGATGGACATAAAATATTTGCAGATTTTTTAATTAATCAAGCAAAAAAATAATATTTTTTAAGATGAAATATGAAAATAGGGATTTTATCTAAGAGAACAGGATTTCTGACTGGTAAATTGAAGGAGTTTTATGAAAGTAATGGACATATTGTGAAGATTTATACTAAAGAAAATCTATGTATAGATGAATCTTTACTTGAAAATGATTTTTACATTTTAAAATCCAAACATCCAATCCCATTCATTAATGCAGGGTATTTTATTCAAGCGCATAATATTCCCGTTATACCTGATGTGGAAATTAGTTATAAGCATAAGAATCGAATAGAGGCTAATTTATTAATAAAAAATGCGGGATTATTAGGACCTTTATGGTATTATGGTACGTTAGAAACAATAAAGAAAAATCTAAAAAAGAATGATTTTCCACTCATTTTGAAGCCGATTGAGGGTTCGGGAAGTAAGGGTATCAGAATAATAAATAAAATTAATGAATTTAAGAAGGAACATGAGAATCTTTTATATCTTGAAAAGCTTATAGAGGGTGTTCATTATACCGTCTATTTTATTGGAGATGAGGTATGTGTTATGGAGAAACTTCCCTTAAAAAATGAACATTCCGAAATGACCAGAAGAGATACAACCGATACTTTAAGAGAAATCATTTTTACTTGGAAAAATAAATATGCCCTATTATTTGGTCATTTAGATATTGTAATAGAAAACGAAACGTGTAAACATTTTGTTGTAGATCCCGGTTCATTTCCAGAATTTACTAATTGGAAGTGTGGCGGGGATCCTGTTTCTCTAATAGGGAATTTGATATTAATGGAATATGAAAAACAAAAAAAAGAAAAATCTTAAAAGGTTATTCTAGATCAACTATATATTTTTTATTCAGAATAGTTTTAAATTGATAATTCATCCATTATATAATTAATAAGTCTTAATTTTGCTTAAAATTACATATCCGAATATCTGTTCATAATTTTTAAAATGTCATTAGAAAAGCCAGAGCAAACACCGCTAAATAGAGATAATAAACTGTTTAAAATATTCGGTTCCCAAAAGGTTAAGTTGTATGAGATCGAACACTTCATTTTTGATTTCGGGGGAGTTATGATTGAAAATACTTATGTAATTAAGAATTTAATTAGTATTATTGAAAGTGATTTAAATCTAGCCATCTCTCGTTCAGAAGATTCTTATTATCGAAAAATTTTTCGGAAAGTAGGGGCAGGTATGATATCTTCAAGGGAATTTCTTGAAAAAATTTTTGATAAATTTTATTATCCTTATCAAAAGAAAGATGGTGCGCTCCCATCAAAACATGTTAATGTTGATTATTATTTAGAACTGTGGTTTCAGCTCTATTCTAAATTTTCTCGTTTATCTTCTGAAATGAAATCTATTGTTGAACAACTTCATCGAGCAGGATATGTTGTAAGTTTAATGTCGAATTCTTTTGATGTTCATGTGAGATCTAATGAACTTAGAGGTTTTTACAGTATGTTTGATAATATCTTTTTATCAAATGAGATTGGATTTAGGAAACCAGACTTAGAGAAATATAAATATGTTATTAAGGAATTAAATACAAAACCAAAAAAATGTGTGTTTATTGATGATAAGTTATCAAATCTAATCCCTGCCAGACAATTAGGCATGTATGTGATAAAATTTGAATCAATAGAGAAGTTTAAAGAACAATTGCAAGACTTGGGCATTAAAGATTTAAATCAATTATCTAGACATGAAATTAAAAAAAAATATAAAGAATATAAAGCAGTTAAGAAAGAATTTAAGAAAGCAAAAAGATTATACGAAAAAGCAAAAAAGAGATACTTAAAATCAAAAAAGAATTCGACTAAAAAAAAAACAGAATTTCAATTAAATTATGAAGCATACTTGAAAAATAAAGTTGCCTATAAAAAAGCGAAGAAAAAAAAGATGGAATTAATTTCACGCATCCATATTGAGTAAATTTTTTTATTTTAATTAGAGTTTAATTATGAATTCTCAAATATATAATCCTTCGATTGAAATTACTTCATCAGAATTATTTGGATTGCAAAAAGTAAGATTATACAAAATCAAGCATATAATTTTCGATTTTGGCGGTGTAATGGCCGAAAGATCGTTTATTTTAAAAAATTTACTAGATATTTTAGAAGTAGATTTGAAAATTAAAATTCCTCGGATTGAAAATAAATTATACAGGATAAATAAACGAAAACTTAGCTCCGGAAGAATAACCTCTCGAGAATTTTTAGAGAAAATTTTAGATGAATATTTTTATCCTTATCAGCAGAATAAGGGTGCGCTACCTGCCAAAAAAGTAAATCTAAGTTATTATTTGGAACTCTGGTTTCAATTACATACTAAACTAACGAAATTATCCGCTGAGATGGAAATGATTGTTGAAAGACTCCATCTGGCAGGATATAAAATTAGTCTAATGTCGAATGTATATGACATTTATGCTAAATCAAATGAATTGAGAGGTTTTTACGACATATTCGATTATATTTTTTTATCGAATGAAATTGGGCTTATAAAACCAGATATTGAAAAATATAGGTATGTGCTGAAAAAATTAGAAGCTAAACCTAAGCATTGTATATTTATTGATGATAAAATCCAAAATTTAGTGCCAGCACACCAATTAGGAATCATTGTTGTAAAGTTTGAATCTTTCAAAAAATTTAATCAACAATTAGATAAAATTGGACTTAAAGATATTAATGAAGGATTTCGACGGCAGATAAAGAAAAAATATAAAAATTATAAATTGAGCAAAAAAGAGTATAAAAATGCAAAGAAGGAATACAAAAAGGCAAAAAAAGAATATCTGAAGAAAAAAAAGAGTTCCCTTAAAAAAAGAAGAAAATTCAAAAGAAAACTCAAAGAATTTGAGATAAAAAAAAAAGAATTTGAAAAAGAAAAAAAAATAAAGAAACAGGAATTAGAAACAAAAGTTAGAATTAATCAATAATATATTTATTAAGATGAATTTCAATTGAGAAATCCATTTTTAAAATAATTATCACAGAAAGTTAGTCGGTTGAGAATCCAATCT
>SDNV01000188.1 GCA_004524515.1 Promethearchaeota archaeon | reverse complement strand
GGCTTAGCTGTTGATGATAGAGGTATCCTGACTTTTGCCAACGAGTTTAACTTTTATGGGGTTAAGCGCTTCTATCAAGTTTCAAACTTTTCTACGAATACCATTAGGGCGTTTCATGGGCATCGTAATGAAGCAAAATATGTGTATGTTGCCAAAGGATCTGCAATTGTAGCCGCTGTAGAGCTAGATAAGGTAGATTCCCCTTCTAAGAAGCTTCCAATTCATCGCTATGTACTTTCAGATAAAAATCCGAAAATATTATTCATACCTCCAAAACACGCTAATGGGTTTCGTCCCTTAGAAAAAGAGACTCAAGTTATGTTCTTTTCTACGAGTTCCTTGGAAGAAAGCAAGGATGATGATTATCGTTACCCGGCAGATTATTGGGGTAATGCAATATGGCAAGTAGAAAATAGATAAAGCCAACCAATTTTATTAAAAGGTTAAGAAAATGGTAAATGTTTTGGTCTTGGGCGTAAGTGGTATGCTGGGTTCGGTTGTTTTTAAATATTTAGCCCAAAATAAAGAAATGAAGGTATTTGGGACGGCTCGAAACCCAAACTATCAAAAAGAGAATATCTTACTTTTTGATGCAAACGAAATATCTCAATTAGATAGTCAAAAATTTACTGAACTCCAACTCGATTATTATATAAATTGTATAGGGATCATCAAGCCTCTCTGCAAAGATGATGATATTGATGGAATTAAGCGGGCTATTAAAATAAATGCGGAATTTCCTTGGAGCTTGGGGGAGTGCGCCAAAAATCATGATATTAAAGTTATCCAGATTGGAACTGACTGTGTATATTCGGGGAAGGAAGGAAATTATGATGAGGATGCGGTGCATGATCCATTAGATGTCTATGGTAAAACAAAAAGCTTAGGT
This sequence comes from Promethearchaeota archaeon, assembly GCA_004524515.1. Next base: position 3,913 of record SDNV01000188.1, on the reverse strand, counting down.
GAGCCTCTTGATGGAAGCACTCTTATTATCAGATGTTCGATTATCGGTCCTGAAATGAAAGAACAAACATATTCATTATTAGAGTGGTTTCTAAGTCAATCGGAGGGAGGGAAGATCGGAGGATACGAACATCATAGATGGAACGGAGTTACTACGTTACAATTTGCCCAGATTTGCGAGAAAATTATAAGTACAAATGCTTTTGATAAGTTAATGGCAATATCTCATATCCATCATTATGTTCCCAATAATACCGTAAACAAATATGAGCTGATGAATATATTTAATGATCTCTACGAAAAAAATCTTGAAATTGAAAAGGTAAACCTCCCTGAACAGAGAATTGACCGAACTTTATCAACTAAATATCACGAGCTTGACAAGCTATCGAAAAAGACAAGTATTCAAGAAGCGCTAAAAGAACTAAATGAGTTTAGTAATCTTTAATGAAGATAAGATCAATAATTCTCTTACTTTTTATGAAAAGTCAATGAATTGCCAATTAAAATATTGACAATTTTGTTGGCAATATCTTTTCCATAATGGCTAACCGGTTCGATTTTGTGAGAAAGTGCAAATTCCGCGGAATCTAACATCTGTTCAATGGCCATACCGGTTAAAGTATTAACTCCCAGTTCTATCAAATCCACTCGTTCCGTACTTTCGCGAATTGTAAGACAAGGCGTACCCATAATTGCACATTCTTCTACAACGGTCCCACTATCCGTGAGTACTAACGTTGCTTCTTTTTCCATACCTAAAAATTCTAAAAATCCTTGAGGGGGTATTGGAGTAACCCCTTCCGGAAAGGTTAAACCATATTTTTCCATCATATCGCGAGTTTTAGGCATTAAAATAAATTTTATTGTAATGCTGTTTCGTTGATAAAGACGGTCTAGAAATTTTAGAGTGGTTGCAAGGTTGTGTTTGTTTTCCGTATTTTCAGCTCGATGGCAGGTAACTAAGAAGAAATCCGTATCTTTTTCATATTGTGGTTTCACGCTATTAAGAACTTCTACAATGGGGTTCCCCACCACCCAGAGTCTACGTGGGTCTAATCCTTCCCGTAATAAGTTCTCCCGATGCTCAGGTAAATAGCATATATTAATATCTGCTAGATGATCAATAATAATTCGGTTTTTCTCTTCTGGCATAAGCCAATTTTTGCTGCGCATTCCCGCTTCAATATGAATTAAAGGGATATTTAATTTAGAGGTTGCCAATGCAAACCCCAAACTGCTATTATTATCGCCTAATACTATAACAAATTGAGGGGATTCTTGTATCAAAACCCGTTCAAATTCAATCATTAATTTCGCTACTTGAGTTGCATGCGTCCCACTTTTAATATTTAAATTATATTCAGGAATACGTACCTTAAGTTGCTCGTAAAAAATTTTATTTAAGTTATAATCGTAATGCTGGCCGCTATCAACAATAATATTTTCAAAATAAGTGTCAAGTTTTTTGATAATCTGAGAAAGGCGGATAATATCGGGTCTAATACCGATACAAGTAATTATTTTTTTCATAGGATCACTTAAGCGAAATAGAATCAAAAATCTATTGAATCTATTCTCTAGAATCAAAAGCTTCTTAAAAAAAGACCGAATTTAAATTCGCATTTTTTCGAAAGATTTGATACCGGATTTTTTTATACCAATAAATCAAGAGGCATGAAAAAATGTCGAGCGCCAATTTCCAGAGAACTATTTTAGAAGATCCATGTTCACGGTTATACACTTTAATTGGATATTCTTTTATTCTATAACCATTTAATTTCGCTTTAACAATTTGCTCGGTACAAAAGGCGTAGCCTAAAAAGCGAATATTATCGAAAATATGGAGCATCTTTCGGTCATATGCTCGAAAGCCATTTTGATTATTCACAATTTTTATACCAAACCAAATATGCACTAATTTTTCGATAAGTACCTCCCCAAATCTCGTTGATAATGGAAGTTTATAATAACAAGTACCAAGATATCTTGAACCAATACTATTATCAACGTGATCTTCGAAAATTGGTTTTATTAAACGTAAAATATCATCGGGACTATGCTGACCGTCAGAATCCATGGTCACGATTACTTTTCCTCGAGCGTATTTCATTCCTGTAATAATTGCTCCGCCATATCCCTTATTATTCTTATGTTTTATGAGTTTAAGATTGTGAGAATTCGGGATCTTTCCAATTTCTCTAATACTATCATCCGTGGAATGATCATCGATAACAATTATCTCTATTGAATCATCCTTAGGAAGATTTAATATAATATTTCGAATAGTCTTTTCCTCATTATATACGGGTATTATAATGGAAAGAAGGATTTCGTCACCAGCATCCTTGTAGTGTTTTAGAAAATCATGTAATTCTTGATGTTTTAATGAAATTTTATGCGGGTTTTTTTTGCTTTTCTCGATAATAGGTCTACGTCTGTCAATTTCACTTATCATGTTAAGCTAAAAACCCCTTTCCGTGAATAATTTGAATCAATTTTATTAATAAAATTAGAGTTTTTAATATGAGAAGAGTTGTATTTAATTTAAATTTAATTATAAGTCAAAATTAATCTAGCTTCCAGTTGAAAGAGAGAGCTTTTAAACATTATGCTGAGAGAAAATTTTTTCTATCAATAAAAATTAGGGAATCATAGAGAGTAAGTTTTTCATAAGTAATAGACTTTTTATAGGGTCTAATTATTTTAGGAGATTTCTGAATTTTTAGGTCACCAGCTTTATTTCTTTTTAATCCCACAAACTGAATTTTTCTAAGATAATAAATAAATATACAAGAGAAGATATTTACGGCCAATTTACGGAGAATAATATGGGAAGAACCAAATTTTCTGTCATAAAGTTTAATCGGACATTCTTTAATCTTATACCCTTCTAATGAGACTTTTAATATCTGCTCCGTGCAAAAAGCATAGCCTTCATATTTAATATCATGAAAGATGGAAAGAACTTTCCGGTTGAATGCTCGAAACCCATTTTGATTATTTTTAATCTTCTTATGAAATAGGATCTGAATAAACTTTTCTAATAACACTTCCCCTAATCTTGTAGACACCGGCAGATTATAGAAATATGTCCCCAAATATCTAGAACCTATTGTATAATCTGCCTCCTTTTCGATAATAGGACGGATTAATGTTAAGATATCATCGGGACTATGTTGGCCATCAGAATCCATCGTCACCATAATCTCGCCTCTTGCATGTCTGATGCCCGTAAGAATTGCTGCTCCATATCCTCTATTCTTACGATGATTTATAATTCGAATATTTTTATAGTGCTGTACCTTTCTAATTTCTGCTAAACTATGATCTATCGAATGATCATTTACCACGATTATCTCAATGTCGTCATTGGAAGGTAAATGATCCAATACATTCTTTATTGCTTTCTCTTCATTATATACAGGTAAAATGATGGAAAGAAATACCTTTTTTCTTTTTTTATTTATTGAATTTATATAAAGATATAAATCTTGAAATCTAGGTAAACGCTCTTCTAATTCTGATTCAATAGCAACTACTCTTGTTTCTATTGGCTTATCAGAACTAATCAAATTCATGGATAGTGCTCCTAATTCACTTTTACTAATTATTTTTTATTAGTTTTCTCATTAGAATAAATACTAATATTGAATATAAATGTATTTCTCTCTGCTTATTTTTTATAAAAAACTAAACTAAATTAGTTTTTCCTTTTAAATAGGATAACTCTCTATTAATTAGAACCGTTTCAGAGTAAATATTCTACGAATTAGACTTTTTGCTTTTTTTCCTCAATCCATGTATAATATTTTTTTAATCCTTCTTGAATGCTTACTTTTGGATGATAGTTAAGGATTTTTTTTGCTTTGTCAATTTTTGAATGAGTAATATCAACATCTCCCATTTGGGGT
>SDNV01000187.1 GCA_004524515.1 Promethearchaeota archaeon | reverse complement strand
GTCCAATAATATCTCCGATCATAACTCTAATTATCGTATTGGTCATCATTGGTATCTCTGCTCCTATTATAATTATTTTACTAGTAAGATTTAAGAATAAGAGAAAGGACCGTATTCTCGAAAGAATGCGTAAGGAAGCTTTTGAGACAAATGAAGATTAAACTTTCCAAATATTATTTATTTTTTTTAATTTTTAACTAGTAAACTGAATTATTGCAAGTCCTAAAATATTTGTGTAGAATTTTGCTAAATTCTTTTTATTCATTTCCTTTTTTAAATCTTCAAATTCAAAAGACAGGTCATCTAATTTTATTTTTGATTTTGTAATGTCTTCTTTGATGAAGCTAATTTCTTCTTTTAATTTCTTTATATTGTCCAACTTTTCTTTTTTTCTAATTTCATCCTTTAGATTTTCAATATTTGCTCTCTGTTTCTCATTTGGGAGCTGATTAATTTTTCTTTCTAATTTTTGATTTAATTGTGCAAGTTTAATCTTAATTATCTCTTTTTTATGCGAATAAATTTTCCTTTTCTTATCTTGTTCTAATTTAAAGATTTTATCATTTAGATTTTTAATTTCTCTTTTCCACATCGACGTTTTTCTTTTTGTGTGTGATTTTGCTAGTTGTCTTAAAGGATCTATGTCAATCTGCTTTAAATTAAAGGATAACGGTTTTTTCTGATTAAATTCAAAAATTTTATCATAATTCTCGATATCTAATATAATATCGGCTAATTCTCCAATTTCTTTTCCTTCCTCATCAATAATTATTGCAGAAATCTGAGTTTCTATAATGTATCCTTGAAATTTTATTTCAAAAACGAACAAATATAAAAAATCAGAATCGTTGATAGTGTGCTTAAACTTATTTAAAATTACATTTCTTTTCAAATTTAAAACTGTGAAATAGCCATCTAATTGAGTTTCTCGGCAAAAATCAATTATATTATCAATTAAAGGATGTCCTAATGCAAAAAAATTGATTTCCTCTTTTTCCCTTGCAAATTCTAAGTCAAATGTTCCCGAATACTCTTCAGAAAGATTATTATTTAAATTTTGAAGCAGATGTTCGTTTAATTTAATGTTTACTTGAGATTTAATTCCATTAATATTGTCTAATACTTCTAAAACACCATATTTATGATCATTCAAATCAAAAAAATTATTTACAAGTAGAAATAATTCATTATGGCTAAGCTTTACCTCTTCGCATGATGCTAAAGAAGTAATTAACCCATCCATCTGAAAGGAACGCTTATCAATTAATAAATCATCCAATTGCATTTCTATTTCTTTTGCTTTCTGAATTTCCTCGTCAATTGTTTTATTAAATTCGTTTAATTTTTTCCTCTTCTGGACATCACTTGAAAAAATTAACTCTTTGAAATCTTTTTCAATTTTACCCAGTATTGGTTCTAAAATGCCTATAGATTCCTCAAATAAATTAATTCTTTTATCTAAAGCGAACAATATATCCGTTTCAATAGTTCCTTCTATAAAAAAATTATAGATATAAATTTCTTGAGACTCTTGTCCAATTCTATCAAGTCTGCCAATTCTTTGTTCTAATTTCATAGGATTCCAGGGAAGATCATAATTAACCAACACCCTACAGAATTGAAAATTTCTTCCTTCACCCCCTATTTCGGTAGAGATAAGGATTGAAAATCTGTTATCATTACGAAATCTTTCAACTGCGTCATCTTTCTCTTTTTTATTCATCCCTCCGTAAAACATTTCTACAAAATATTGATTTTCTTGATTTTCTAATAAATTTTTTAAATAAAATAGAGTATCTACGAATTGAGTAAAAATTAAAATTTTTTCATGAGGATTTTGACTATATATCTGATCCATTAATTCTATTAATTTTTCCGATTTAGAATCATAGGGGATATTCTTTAATTTATCATAAAATTCATTTAGAATCTTTTGTTGAGTGAAAAGATCAACTGTAGATTTATATTTGCGTGAAATTGAAGATTCATTAAAATTTTTATCAATTTCCGCGTCAATGTATTCTTCTTCAAAATAAGATTCATAATATTCAGGATCCTCTTCCTTAATTAGATTTAGTTCGAGTTTATTATCTTTCAAATTATTAATTTGCTCTAATCTCCTTTGTAAGCTTTTTAAAAAAGCATGTTTTGAGCTAGTTAATAATTTCTGTAAGGTAGTGATTACAAATCCAATACCAATATTTCCTTCACTCATCGAAGAATTATAAATCTGAGCTAAATAATTCCTTATTTCCCTATACACTTCTAATTCTTGCTTAGTGGGATTTACTAAAATTGTCTTGACGATTCTAATAGTTAAGAATTCTTTAGAAAAAACATTTTTTTTACGATTTCTAATTAAAAATTTGGATAAAGTATGATCAGCTTCTATTTTTTTTATTAGATCTTTCCTATAGCTGTCAGCATTAATTTTTTCGATAATTTGGGTATAGTTGGCTTTTTTATTTACATATTTTAAGTTTTTGAGAAGTTTAATTGTATTTTTTATTTCAAAAGTATTTAATTTATCGAGATTGTTAACATTTGACACTAATAAATTAATAAAAGGCATATTTTTTCTGAAATGTTCAAAATCACTAAAATTTCTAAAAGCTTCAGGATGAATCAATTCAATCAAGGAAAATAATTCGAAGGAATGAAGTTGTAGTGGTGTTGCTGTTAAAAGGAGAAGACTTTCAGAGGTTTGACTTAAGCTTTTTGCTAGCCTATAATTTAACGTTTCTCTATAATTTCCTGTAGTGAGATTTGTTACATACCGTCTAAGATGATGAGCTTCGTCAAAAATCGTTATATCCCATGAAATTTGTGATAACAGTTTGATATATTTTGGATTTCTAGCGAATTGGAGAGAACATATAATTAGATTATCATAATAAAAAGGATTCCGGAATAAATTTGAAAATTTATAATTACCTTTTTTAAGCTCTTTTATTTTCTTTCCATCATATATCGTAAATTTGATATTAAATTTGTTTTCAAGTTCAAATTGCCATTGCTTTACCAAAGTAGCGGGTACTATGATTAAGATCCTATCGGCTAAATTTCTGGCCATCATCTCCTTTATATATATACCTGCTTCAATAGTTTTACCGAGTCCGACTTCATCCGCTAATATTACTCGGGGAAAATATTCTTCTGATAACCGATGAGCAACATTTATCTGATGTGGCATTAAGGCTAATCTAGAATTTGTAATGCATTTAATCTGATAAGAAGTATAATAAGAATGAAACAAATTTGCCCAATATTTAATCAAAAAATTTTTAGGAGGATCAATTTTATGTTTTGATATTAATCTACTTGCAGGTGGTTCATATTTCGAGATAATTTCTTTTTCATTTATTTGATCTAATTTTCCATTTGGAAATAAAATTTCATACGATATATATCCATCCTTGGTTAAAAAATGTGGAGAATTTACAACTCCAACTCCAGTTTTAGTTATGACTCGTTCATTAATTTTAAATATATAATGAATAAGATCAATGGGATGGATAATTTTAATTATATTATTGGCAAATAGAACTTTAAATTTAGTTATAAAATAAGTATCCTCATCATCTAAAGACTTAGATGATGGTATCTTAAGTATCTTTATGATGCGACCAATACCTAATTTGGGATTCAATCTATAGAGAACTAAATTGCCCTCATTAAATTTTTGCCCTTGGCAATAGATATTAAAACATTTTGAAAATCGTGATTCTAGACTATTTCCACAGAAAGGACATTTATGATGATTTTCGTTAATTTTTATAACCAAATGAATCTTTTTTATTTGTTAAAAATTCAATTGAAAGTTTAACTTTTATGATTAGAAAATAAATATACTTTCATGATTCCAAAAGAGAAGAGAATAAAAAAAGATATGATAAATAATTTAACTTTATTTTTTAAAGTATTATAGTTTTAGTTCTTTAAGTTTTTCTATATTAAGTTCTAATTGCTGTGGCGTGATTTGATAAAGTTTCCAGAAAATTAAAATTCCAACTCCAGAGATAATCATGGGAAAAACTGAAAGTTGAAATCTAAGGCCCATTAGTTCATATGGATCCGTTGAACCTGAATGATATCCAAAAGTTATTTGAACAATCCAAAAAACTATGGCACGAATAGCAAGACCTACTCTTGAAAAAAACAACCAAACTCCTTTATATAGCCCTTCTCTTCGTTTACCAGTTTCTATAGTAGCGTTATCAATCACAGCGGAAAAAAGAGGCATCGTCATAGTAATTATTGCGGCATCGGCAAAACCTGAAATTGTAAAAACTATTATGACGAAAATTAAACCTTCAGGACCAACGGGTATAAAAAGAAATGGCAATCCCATACAAGCCAAAAATATTGCCCCTAATAAAGTTACCCGCTTAATACCTAATTTAAAGGAAACTTTATACCAAATCGGTGCTCCTATAATTGCAGCCAAGATGTAAAAAAGTACAACTAATTCACCGATTTTTGATAATTGTAGAATGTCTTGCACAAGAAACGGTATTGAAGCCATCACAAGACCCATAGTAGAGGTATAAGCAACAAATAAAATCATAAATCCAGCAAAGTGTTTATCTCTCATAGATGATTTTAAACCCTTGAAAAAAGGTTCCGTTAAAACTTTATCAACACGAAAACGTCGTTGTCTCATTTCTTGATCTTCTCGTATTCCAGGTATCATCAAAATCAAGAAAAAAAAAGCGACTAAGGAAATTATAATTGCTTGAATTCTCCATCCAACCTCATGACCGTAAAATTCAATAGTAAGCACTGGTATTAAAACTCCAAGTAAAATTCCAATGGTTTCGAGTACAGTAGT
>SDNV01000186.1 GCA_004524515.1 Promethearchaeota archaeon | reverse complement strand
TCAATGAAAATCACTTTTAAATTCATATATATATTTTTTGCCTCTTGAATAATAGTTCGGCTCACATTAACTATAACAGGATGTCCCTTCTTTAGCCATTCATCTATTTCAACGGGAATTCCATAATCTAATCCATATATATGCCATTTTAAGGCAAATTTGTTTTCATTTTCCATTTTTCTAAATTCTTTTGTAGTAATAGAAATATTATCTTCGAATTCTGATGCATTTCGAGTAATATACCTTTTGGGTACGTGAATTTTTTTTAGATCTGGAGAGTATTTTTGAATAACTCCGGAAATAATCGAGTCTTTTCCTGATCCAGAGTTTCCTACTACTAAAAATAGAGTACCTGGAAAATTTTTAATAATTTTTCACCAAACTACTGTTTCTAAAAAAAATAAAAAATTTTTTAATTAATAAAAAAAAATAGAAATCGTATTTTAACCTGTTTATTTTGCTAGTCTTTTCGGAAGTAGAAATCCAAAATAATATTCGATGGCACTTGAAATTAAAATTAGGCGAACAATGATCAATGTAACGGGAGTTAATGTTATCACAGCATCCATAAAAGCCCCTACTGTAAAGGAAATAAATGCAATTAGAAGGATTAATCCTTTCTTATGCACTTCGGGATTTTCAGAACGTATGGAATTTCTGGAAAATAAAATCCCCGTAATAATGGTGGTCAAGACGGCAAATAAGATAAATAACATAGGAATTAGTGAGGGTTGAGAATAAAATGTCCCGATTATAATTCCAATACTGTTTGGATCAATAAACAATGAAATAATAAGATAAATCTCAAATGCGATGGATATTAGGATGTAAATTATTAATAGCTTCTTTTTGAGTTTGGGATATGCGAGGGAGGTAAAGGAGTAGATCCAGCAGATAATTGCGATTGGAATAAATACGTTTCCTATTAACAAATAGGTAAACTGGTCAAGAGTTTGTTGGAATAAAAGAATAGATAGAAATGAAAACCCGCTTCCCCACCATCCTGAGCTTAAAAAAATCCATGCGAGACCAACGGTTATGAGTTCTTTTTGTTTGGCCGAAAAATATTTTATCAAGATTCTGACCCCTAATAAGATGGAGATTATGATAAAGATAAGGGTAAAGGTGCCGTGTATTAATTCCAGTTGGTTTAAATCTTGTATTTTCATATTTTAACCCTTGTTAGTGATTTTAAATTTACGTTTTTTATTTAGAAAATTATGCTCCTACTATTTAAGAATTTCTTTTTTTTTAGCCTATTAAACTTCAAAAAAGGAGAAAATACAAAGATCAAAAACATTTTTAAGAATTTGTTAAGTTATAATTCTTACAAGAAAAATTAAATATAATCTGCTCATTTAAGTATTTTGAATGAAAATGGGAAAAACAGAGATCGAAGAGAATCTACTTAATGATGTTCCGGAGAGTTATCAAAGATATTTAGATGAAATTTATAATATTTCCCGAAAGAAAAGAGGAGGGTGGGTTTCTAATAAAGAACTCGCAAAAAGTTTAAAGGTTAAACCTGCAAGTGTTAGCGGAATGTTGGAAAAATTAAGCGAGAAAAATCTGATAATATGGGAGCCCAGAAAAGCCATCAGATTAACCGGTGAGGGAAGAAAAATTGCAGAGCAGCTTAATGAGATTCATATGTTATTAAATGAATTTTTTGAAAAAGTATTAAAGATTGCTGATGAACAAGTTGTAGAAGACCTTTCTTGTGAAATTGAACATCATATTACTGACGAAGTTAAAGAATCATTAAGAGAATTTTTATCAAAATATTTAAAATAACCTAAATAAAACTAATTTATTCATTGATATTTTGAAGCTATTTAATCGATTAAGAGATGAAAAAAATGTCTGAAGAACTAAAAACCAGTATTTTAAAAGTGAAAAAGTATTTTACAGGTTTTACGAATTATATAGAATTAAAAGATTTTAGAAGTTTTTTGCTTTTTACTCTTACAAGTCAGATTCCGACTAATATTCTTGCGCAGATGGGTCTTGGAGGGACTAGAGATGTAATAAATCTTCCTTATAATCCACTATTCAAGATTTATTATCAAAAAATAAACATGCTTAGTGCAGGATCCCTTATTGTATACGTAAAAAGTGCCCCCATCAAAGATGAATTAATGGTTGAAAAAGATGATTCCATTTTCAAACAATATCTTAATTCCAACGAGTTGAGCTTAGCGTTTCGAGGTAAAGAAAAAGTATTATTCCCAAAAATAAGTGATTGTAGTACTTTTGAAATGGATTCAGATACCACAGAGCTACACATAGAAGTTGATGATTTATTTCATTCTCTAGAGAGTTTTATGGCGATTCTTGAACCTAATATCTTATTTGTGATAGATAAAGAAGTAAATGAGCCAGATTTATTATTTACTTTTAACATGATGCCTCAATTACCAGGAAAGCTTAAAAAAAAAATATTGAAAATTGATGTTTTTTTGGATAAGGATCATAAAACTAAAGATATTCCCTACATAAAGAGAGAAGAAGATTATAAACTCATTTATATGCAAGATATTAAGGAAATCAGCCATACTGATCTTTATAAGTCCGCTTTTTCATTAGTGATTCACATTAAATCTTTTACTAAACCGTATTAACCACATTTTTTATCCTAATTTTTAATTCTTATCGGATTTTGAATTAAAAGATCTTTTTTTTGATTACATATTAGTCAAAAAGTCATATTCGTTAACAATTAAACCATTAATAGGATTAAGGGCTTAATATTGTGATTTTATAAATTATCCGACAGAATATTTTAATTATATATTAATAATTATTTCCGTGTTGATGTCCACAATGAAGATCATAACCATTAACTTACCCGAAAAATATTTATCAGCTATTAAAATTCTAAATGATCTGGGAATCTATCCTTCTCGATCTGAAGCAATCAGAATTGCGCTGAGAGATTTTTTAACCAATGAGTTAAAAATGTATGAGGATCTTGACGAGGAAAGTCTTCCCTACATCTTGAAAAGTAGAATAAATAAGCTTAATTAAATTTAAACATGAATTTTTTTTCCTTTTTTTCCTTAATTTTTAAAATGGTCATTTATAGCCTTATATAAGCATAAATAATAAACATTATAATACAATTAAAGAAAATAAAAAAAATTTCAAGGGTTATTTGTTTTTTCCATAGATTAAATAGGCCAAAATGAAGGTTTCAAGTATAATTAAGGGGTATAAATATCCTGTTGTGGTTTCTAAAAAAAAATATGCAATAAGGTTCCTTCCCAACATTCCAAAGAATAATGCATCTAATAGGAAATTCATTTTGCAAATAATAATCCCAAGAATGACAGCATCTATAGCCCATTTATTTGCAACTATTGGATTTTTCTGCTCAACTTTCCAGAGATATACCCCTATTATAATAATTGAAACAATAAAAGTTACTATTAATAGCGTCACGTAAACTCCGAAATTAGGATTTTCTATAGGTTTGTTTGCCACCCAGTCATAAAATGCAGCCCCTACAAGTATAAATGCCCATAACCACGATAAAAATCCAAAAATGATTCCAAATACCAATGATTTAATATTAAATTCTGCCATATAACTACCCACTCTATTTTTGTTTATTATTTGCGGTAATGGTACTTTAAGAATTGATATGATATATTTTAAACAAACTATCATTTAAAAATTTCTAATTAGTAAACAAAAAAGTAAATGAAAAAAAAATTTGGAAAAAATAATTTATAATTTAATCTCGTCTACTATTTTACCATCTCTCATTCTTAGAAGGCGATCAGCTAATTTTCCTACGGCAGGATCATGAGTAACCATTAAAATCGTTTGATTAAGTTCTCGGTTCAACTCATGTAAGAGATTTACAATCTCTTTCCCCATATGAGTATCTAATTCACCAGTCGGTTCATCAGCAATTAGTAATGCTGGTTCATTAGCTAAGGATCGTGCAATAGCCACTCTCTGTTGCTCACCCCCGGAAAGTTCGGCTGGGAGAAAGTCCATTCTATCTCCAAGTCCCACAAGTTCAAGAAATTTTGTTGCGCGGTCTTGTCGAATCTCTTCAGGTTGTTCCGCAAACACAAGTGGAAGTTCAACATTTTCATAGGCAGTGAGAACTGGTACTAAATTATAAAATTGAAAAATAAATCCTAAATTTCTAAGCCTTAGATTCGTTTGTTCTTCATCATTCATATGAGCAACATTAATTCCATTTATAAAAACTGCTCCTTCAGAGGGATTATCAAGAGCTCCTATCATATTTAATAATGTTGTTTTTCCAGAACCAGATGGACCCATTACTGATACAAATTCACCCCTATTAACTTTCATATTCACTCCGTCTAAAGCATGGACTTTTATTTCTCCCATTTCATAAATTTTTTTCAAATCAAAAATATGAATCATGGAGTCTTTATCGGGTTCATATTTTCCGTTGCTACTTACTTTTTCTTTTGCTTCTCTTTCTTTTCGTTTCATTATCTTCCCCCAACTTTAATCATACCATAATTCTCTTATAGCTTTTCCACCTTTTCTCTCTCCAACAATTTCTCCATCAGTTAAAGTGAGAATTCTATCAGCCACCTCAGCAATCCTTATATTATGAGTAACCATCAAAATGCTCTGCCCTAGATCTCTAAATTTAAGAAAGATCTCCATAATATTGGTGGTTGTTTCTGTATCAAGTTCACCGGTAGGTTCATCAGCAAGTAATATTAAAGGTTCGTTAGACATGGATCGTGCGATTGTAACTCTTTGTTGTTCCCCTCCTGATAACTGTGTGGGAAGGTGGTCCATTCTATGTTCTAGACCCACCATTCTTAAGAGCCTGGTAACCCGTTCCTTG
>SDNV01000185.1 GCA_004524515.1 Promethearchaeota archaeon | reverse complement strand
TTTAAAATTTTTTACTTTTTTTTCTTAAATTACCTTAATTTAACCCTATTACCCAAAAATTAGCGAAGATAATTTTATACTTAATTTTGAATTGGATTTTTTATAATACCAAGGTTTATTACCTTTAAAAATAGATATTATATGCTTGAAAAGAGAAAATTCAAACTTTTGAATTTCAAGAATAAAATTAAAATTGGTGAAATTATGTCTAATAGAAGTTATGGCAATAGAACGATGCACAAAGCTACATGCGCCGACTGTGGGAATGAATGCGAAGTTCCTTTTCAACCTAAAGAAGGTAGAGCTGTTTATTGTCGAGAATGTTATAGAAACCATAGAAGATAATTTATTCTATTGTTTCGAACTTTATGTTATAACCAAAAACTTATTTTCTAAATTATAGAGCAATATGGATATTCCATATTATTCATTTCCTTTTTAGAATATGAAAATTTTAACCTTTTTTTTATACTATTTTCTTAAAATTTAAGTTTCAATAAATATTGTCTTTAAGAAGGGGTTGAATACTTTCAAAATTCCCTACCTTCAAAATTAAGCTTTTAAGATATTGCAAAAAAATATATTAATGAAATGTTTTTAAATATATAAACAGAAATAAATCTCAGTATTTATTGGGTAGAACCAAAACCTATGAGTGAAGTAGAGAAGACTAAGGGGCTTTTGGACGAGATTGAGGAAATATATGTATTCCTCACGAAAGGAGAGCCTTCACCAGATGATGAGATAGATGCAAGGGATCTTTTAATTACTAAATTTAGGAGATTATCTGAAAATCCACCAAAACCCGAGCAAAAGGAGCATATAGAAAACATATTAAAAAAACTCGAGGAATGGGATACGTTAGATCTATGGTTTTTAGAAACATCTCTACCAAGTGATATTGAACAATTACTCCACGTCCCTAGCAAAACTCCGATAAAAGCTCAAGAAGAAGATTTAGATGAAAGACCTTCTCTCAATGAAGATATAAAACCCCAAAAATCAGATATCGATATTGGAGACATAGTTGATAAAGTTTCCCAGAAGTTTAAGGGGGAAATAGATGATTTAAAAGATACCATAGAGAACTTGAAAAAAGAATTAAATAATAAAGAAGAAGCAACAAAGAATATTTCCAGTACAAGGAAAGTTAAAAAAATTACTCCAAAGAAGGATGTGAGACTTCCACCTCCCGTAATAAAAATTCCTGTTATAAAAAGAACGGTCATCCCTAAGAAGAAAGCAGAAGAATCAAAACCACCGGCCCCTGCGATGCCTCAAATATTCAAAACTCCAACTCCACAAGTTCAGCAACAGACCAAAAAAGATAAACAGGATTTAACACCAATCCCCTTGAAACCTATTGAATTCGAAAAAAAAGCCCCATCTGAAAATACTTTGACTCCAATTCCTGTTAAAAAGCCTGGAATTTCAACAACTGTTATAGAAGAAGATAAGGACAAACCTTTGATCACAGGGAAAAAAAAGGTAGCTACGATTATCAAAGAAAATGATGATGGAGTATCAACAAAAGAAAACGATGATGATAAAAAAGCTTTTTCGGTTGAGAAACCACGGATAAGTAGTGTTCGCATTGAAGAAGCAGAAACAGAGACAATAAAATCAAGTCGTTCAGACTTATTTGATGTATTATCATCTGTTGGTTTTATTGGTGAAAATGATAAATCAGACAATGTAAAAAAGAATGAACCGATAAGTGAAGTTTTTAGTAAACATACTCCTCAGAAAGACGCCATAAAGAAACCAGAAGTCGAAAAACCAGGCGACAATTCTCAAGCGAGTCCATTTTTAGGATTTAATGTCAAAGAGAATTTATATAACATGGAAGAACAAGTAAAGGGTTCTAATGTATCGCCCGATGATAAAGATGCTCTATATCAAGAACTCATAGCATTGGAAGGGAAGCGGTATGCAATTGAAAAGGGATACAAGGAATTAGAAACAAGTTATAATAGGGGATCAATATCTGAATTACAATATAAACGTAGTAATGAAGAAATTAACGCCAAAATGCAAGAAATCACTACACGGATTAACACGATTAGAAGTCTAATTTCAAGATTATAGAGAAAAAATTTAATCTATTTTTAGTTCATACACTGCAGGCATTTTAAGTTTATGTTCTGCAAGTTTCATCATTTTTTTAACTTTCTCAACAACATTCCTATCTAATCCGTTGAAATGTAAACCATAATCAATTCGATATAAAATCTCATCAATAGTGTCATATGTTATACCTATTTCTCCCTCATCTGTTTGGCCCATCCATAAACCTGGTGAGGGTGGTTTTGTGATAATATTTTCAGGGATTTCTAAAATTTTTGCTAATTTTCTTACTTCACATTTATATAACATTCCTAAAGGCTCAAAATCAACACCCCCGTCGCCATATTTAGTGAAATATCCGATTTGTAGTTCCGCTCGGTTTCCAGTTCCTGCAACTAAAGATTTTTTTTTTGACTGGGCTAAATAATACAATGCCATCATCCGTAACCTAGGTTTCAGATTCGCTTTAGCAATCTTGTTTGAAGGGATCTCAACCGAATTTAGAAATTGAGTATAAACTGAAGTTAATTCAATTATTTCAAACGGTATACCAAGTGTAGATGCGACTAATTGTGCATCGCTAAGATCTTGAGGATTTGATTCACAAGGAAGTCCAAAGGCGAAGATATTATTTTTTCCTATAGCATTCGTACATAAAGCAGCTGTAACTGCACTATCTATACCTCCACTTAATCCCAGCACGACATTTTCCGCTCCGGCAGAGTTTACATAATCCGCTATCCAACGTTCAATGTTAAAACATAATTTTTTATAATCAAGCTCTCTCATGAGATTATATAATTAACATGTTTTAAAAAATACATTGAAGAATTTTTAAAATTAAGAATTTTGATTTTGTTAATTTTTTATTATTAATTTGAACTTGTAATTAAATAGGTCTAATGGAAAAATTAATTAATTCTATTTTTATTTATTAGGTATGAGTGAACAATTTAAAACTATCGTTGATGCTTCATATAACAATGGTACACCAATATGGCTCGTTACTGATGATTATATCTTTGGGATGGTCCCCGTTGATGCGAGTGGAGAACGGTGGACAGAAGTCTCCTACACCTTTGAAGACCCAAGTGAGCCATTAATTATGAGCGAGAGAAAAGCGGATTTATCTTTTCAATTTCTCTTAGAAGAAGTAGAAAAGGGTGTCTCTTTTTATGTAAAAGATTTAAACGTAATTTCAATTAAAGAATTCGCTAAATCGTTGGATGGAAAATCTGGACCTGAAAAAATGAATCTATTTATTTCAGAATTTATAAATAATTCAGAGAGTTATTCCTCTAACTTGCCTGTAATAAAAACGAAAGAGGATCTAAGTATTTTAAAACAAAAACTATAACCAATCGTTAACTTCACTATAATAGCTTAAATATACAAGTTCTTACGTTGTGGATGCTTTTTAGTGAATTCCTCATCGACTCGCTTAGCGAGACGATAATTTAAGTTTGGATTTTGTTCCTGTATGATTTTTTTTAGATATTCTCCATGTGATTGGGAATATTTTTCTATTCCTGAAGCGATGATGGATTGATCTTTTTTAATGGGAACAATCATCCCAAACAATCTAAGCATTTCATCAGGCGATAATTGTTTATTTGGGCCATAATTTTCTTCAATTTCCTTATCAATATTTCTAACCACTGAACCCATGCTTAAGGATGAATAAGGACTAAGAGCTTTAGATTTTAACCAATATGTGTTTGGTTTTTTAGTAATAAAAGTATCAGAATTTCCTTCATTATCATTGGACCCAATAACGCCCCATCCATTGGGATCTTTATCGAATTCTTTCTTCATTTTTTTGATTAGTGGCTTTATGGGAGCGACTCCATGATAATCTTCATCTTCTAATTTATCAGTCATTCTCTATTATATTAAGTAAATAAAAATATAAAAAGATAAAGTATTAGTTCTAATAGCTTGAAATGTATAAAACCTCTTGAAAGGAGATTTAAGTAAAATTGAATTTAACTTGAATTAATCATGCCAGAAACGCAAGAAGAAATGAGTTTCTCTAACTTGTATGAATCTGTCAAAATAGCTATAAATTCTAGCGATGAAAAATCGTTATCAGAATTATTAAGCAAAGTTGAGAGTTATGAAGAAAAGTTTCTTCTTAATTATAGTAATCGGAAGGATGAAGGAGTATATTTTACTCAAAAACGAA
The DNA here is from genome assembly GCA_004524515.1 of Promethearchaeota archaeon. The sequence continues at coordinate 611 of SDNV01000185.1, read as the reverse complement.
TTTCTGACTTTATTATTTCACAAACATTAATAGAACTTCTTAAAAATAAGGGAGTCGAATTAAATAGTCTAGGAGAAATTAAAATTGGAAAAAATCTCCCTGCTAACACTCTTCGTAATATGACATTTTGCGACCCAGCTTGTGGTTCGGGAATTTTTTTATTAAGTTTAATAGACGTTTTATTTGATCTTATAGAGAAAAGCTCTCAGAAAGTCAACGAGAATGAGCTAAAAATCCAGATCCTCATAAATATATGTGGTTATGACATTAATATAATTTCTATCAAATTGTCAATCCTAAAAATACTTAAAAGATTATCAATTGAAGAGATTTGCAATTTAAAAGAAATTCTACCCATTTTAGAACGTAACATTTCGAAGAGAAACGTAATTATTAAACCTCCCTCAATTAAATTTGATATGATTATTGGAAATCCACCATATGGAAATATTTTAGATAAATCATTAAAGAACTATTTGAAAGAAAGGAATTATTTTACTAAAGATATATATTGTGTTTTTTTAGCCCTTGCAATCCAATGGAGCAAGGGAATTATTGGGTTTCTTATTCCTAAAAGTTTTCTACTACGACAAGGTTATCTAAAATTTAGA
>SDNV01000184.1 GCA_004524515.1 Promethearchaeota archaeon | reverse complement strand
TTGTAATTTCCATGATCTGAGACAATACAAATAGCGGTATCCTTATAATATCCTAAATCTTCAAGATCTCTTGTTAAATCCCCTATACATTTATCACATTTAATAATCTCATTGATATAATCAGCATGATCAAAACCTTTATTGTGCATCAAATCGTCTGTTTGAGGGATATATATTACTAGGATTTTTGGAACCTCTTTAGAATCAAAATATTTTTTTGGATTTGTATAGACCTCTTGGGCAGTCTTAAATATCAGTTCAGCTCTATATTCTAATGGTGCCTCAAAATAGGATCCTCTAAAGATTAAATTTAATGCACTAAAGAAATTTCCCTCTCCCGCTTGCTCAAAAATGGTTTTACAATTTGAACCGAGATCCTTTCCAATTTTCCATAAATGATTTCTCTCGTCATAATTGCGTATAAAGGGTAATTTTTTCCCTTCTGCATGCGGATCCGTCCTTGCCACCCAATGATACGCAGGGATACCACTCCCATTCTTGGGATAATAACCAGAATAGGCACCCGTTATTATATTAGGATAACAAGGATAGGTCACGCTTGGAAAAGATGTTATGCAATCTTGACTTGAAATACCTTTTCCAGCAAGATCAGCCATATTTGGAAGCTTTCCTTGATTTATTAATTCAAAAAGGTGAGAAGAACGTATATCATCAAGAACAATTAATATTACTTGGTTAACTTTAGCACTACGACTCATTATAAATTCACTAATAAATTTTTTTTTTATTCTATTTATTAATTAAATATTGATGTATAAAAATTTGAATCTAATAAAAGGTTTAATTTTGTTATGAAAGTGATAGATATTCCAAATTATGGGAAAATTACCATTAAAAATATTATTTTTGATATAAACGGAACCATTCAGTTCCAAGGACAGATATCAAATGAAGTGGTAAAAAAATTCGAAGAATTAAAAAAATTTTATGATATCTATTTGGTATCTGCGGACACCAGAGGAAATTTGAGAGAACTTGCAGAAAACTTAAATGTTTCTTATATTAGAATTAATCCTGAGGGTAGCTCAGAGGCAGAAGCGAAGAATAAAGAATTGATCCGATTAGGTAAGGATATTACAATTGCTATAGGTAATGGAAATAATGATGCATTGATGCTTCAAAATTCCATTTTAGGAATTTCAATTATAGGTAGTGAGGGGGTCTCCGCAAAAAGTTTATTGAATAGTAAAGTTATATTTCCAGACCCTATAAGTGCCATGAATATGCTATTAGATGATAAAATTATGATCGCAACTCTTAGATCATAATTGAATTCTCTTAATTATAAAGTAATTTTCTATTATATTCTCAGAATTCAAGATTGATTTATATAAATTAACAAATTATAGAGCGGCTTAAATAATATAATTAAATTTAACAATTTTATTATAACATCTCAATATTTTTCATTATTCTGTAGCATAAATATTTAAATATTAATTCTATATTTTGACCCGTTTTTGAGGAGCATTCTATTACATCATTTATATTTCGAGCACGTGAGAAGTTATGAGCATCTTCAAAAAAAATAGCTCTTTTCTCTTCAAGGTCTAATTTTCCTCCCACCATTATTATAGGAATCGGATTTTGTTCATATCCTGCCCCCTTTTTAAAAATTGTTATCCAATCATCAAAATCCAATAAACTGTTATACCTTGTAATATCATACATGTAAATTCCTCCAAAAGAACCTCTTGCATAAGCAGGTAAAAAAAATCTGAATCGTTCCTCACCACCAAAATCCCATATTTGAAGTGTAACATTCCATTTATCCATCATTATACGCTTTGTAAGGATATCGACTCCCAATGTCATTTTAGTTGTTTGATCAAAACGACCCGAGATATATTTTTGGATTAATGTAGTCTTTCCCACACCTCCATTTCCAAAAATACATATTTTAAAAGTAGCACTATACAATATCTTTTTCCCTTAATTTTTTTAAATCTTTACCGTTTTGGATAATCATATTTTGTTGTAAAATCTGATTTATTGGGAGAATTTAATCTCTAAAATTTTGTTAGATATTTTTGATTAAAAACATATAAAATTTAGTACTATTTAAAATTAAGGTGTATAATTCAAAATTATACTAATTCTAAAGATTTATAAGCCATATATAAAAACGCATCATTCACATTTTCTCCAGTTTTGGCAGATGTAAGGATATAATGAAACCCGTATTGTTCAGCTACATTTTTTATCTCGTGCTCACTTACTTTTATTTGATCTGTAAGATCGGTCTTATTTCCAATTACTATAATATTGATATCATCTGGAACATATTTTTTAATATCATTATACCATATCTCAATACTCTTCAGAGCTTCCAGACGAGTCCGATCTAATACAATAAAGGCAGAATTTGCGCCTTCGTAGAATCTTTTTCTATAGGGTGCCATCTGGGTTATTTGACCACCAATGTCCCATATAAGAAATTTTACACTTGTTTTATCATTAATTTTGACTACTTTTTCAGAAAGATCTACTCCAATTGTGGGTTGAGTGTTTTCTGGAAAAAGATTCCTCACAAATTTACTCACTAAAGAGGTTTTCCCTACTTGATGATTTCCAGTCATAATTATTTTATTATAAAAATCTCCTCTTGGAAGTTCCCCTCCTCTAGTTTTCGCTATTGTCTTCGTTATTTGGGGTATTTCGACATCAATATTTTCATTTCCCTCCAACATTAATTCGACTTTACCCGCAATATATTCTGAATACACTTTTAATTCTACATCCGATGCGGATGGTTCTGCAATAGAGGTTACTATAGAATTTGGACCCATGGAACAATATGCTACTTTTTTATCACTAGTGACTGTAATATTAAAAAATTCATTTTCCATGCCCACCTCTTTTATAATTCTGTCCATATAACTGTCAATTTCGTAATCCACTCTCTGATATCCACGGATAGCGAAATTTCTATCAACAAAAATCTGAAATTGATGTTCACAAACTAAATTATTGGGAATTGAAAATGTTACTACGTTTTCTGCATCTTTTACTATAGATTTGGGAACGAAAATTGTTTTGTTTTGTTTACACGTTGGACAAATTACTCTTATAGGATGTTTTTCTATATTTTTACTAAAGTCAATTATTTTGGGCATTTTAATTACGTTTGCTCCTATTTCCAAGATATCACCCGATTTTATTTTACTTTCAGAGGCAATAATAAGCCCATTTCGGTCAAAAATAACTACCGCCATGAGACTTTTTATATCCTTCATATAATTTCCTATTAATTCTTTTAGAAGCTTTGCTGTGTGAGATTCTTTTTCAGGTTTTATTTCTTGATCCTGTTTCATTTCATCTGAAATCGATATTTCTTTTCTCTTTAATTCATGCTTTATTGTTTCATTCAATTTTTGTGCTAATTCATTGAATTTATTCTCGAGACTTTCATCTCCGAGTTCTTTACAAATACTTCTAAGCTTTTTAGTAATATATAAAGCTTTAATATGATCTTCATCCTCTAGTGATTTTTCTAATTCAAGTATCCATTTATTCTTCTCCTCTAAGGAAATTAATTGTTGATAGATTTCATCCTCCATATCTAAGAGATTCACAATAATTCGGATCATTTTCTCTTTATTCATCGGATCTATTGCGATCATTGAATATGTTTTTAATCCTAAGATACGTTCTATTTCTTCTGGGTTAAGTTTTTCCTCTAAATCCTGTTTATTAGCTATTACAGCTGTATGAGGAGATGGGGTTTGATTTTTTATTATTTCTATGAAAAATTTACTTTTTTCCACATTTTCTAAGGTAGAATCAGTAATTATTAAAACCAAATCACTGTCTTTAATAAATTGTTCCCATAAAAAGCTGAATTGTTCTGTGCCAGTGTAATCCCATATAGAAAAAGAATATTTACCAATTTTTATGGTGGCAATGTCTCCCTCAAGAGAAGGGGTATATTTTAAGGGAATTTCTTCAGTCCTAATTAAATTTTTGATTGTAGTTTTTCCAACTCCTGGATGCCCAATTATCGTTATTTTTGGTTTTAAATCTTGACTAGTATTTATTCCTACTTTCACCTTTTTAAATAATCTATTGACAATTTTTGTTTGATTTACTTATAGCAATGATATTTTTTATTTTAAGAAATAATTTTTCATTTAATTTATTTAACTGAAACAAAATAATCATTTTATATATATTTTAACATATACTAAATATTTAAAATCATTTTTAGCTACTCTCTTGATTTTTAATAGCTTTCTTCTTTATATAATATTATAGCAAGAATTAATTCATTAACTGTTTAAATATTTATATATATTTGGCAATATTTAATTATCTAATTTTTCATTACTCCTCCGTTATCAACAAGATCGGCTTATATTTAAATACAAATATTATTTCTAAGATATTACTTAATAATTCAGTATTTATCTAATAACAAACCAATTAAACATTTGAAAAGAGGTTTTATTATGAAATTCGATAAAAAAACGACTAAATCTACAATAATTTTATTGGTTATAATCGTGTCGACTTTTATACAAGTGTCCAATCTTTCATTTTACAACGGAAATATTGATAATGAAAATCAAAACGAAGATGAGGATAGAGACGAAAATGATCATATACAAAAAACTCCTATTCACATTTCCTCAAATCCCCCTGATGTAAATTACTTTGGATTTTATAAGGTAATAACAATTTACTCTGATAAAGTTGCAGCTAATCTTACGAATTTCCCCGTATTTATTTCACTGATTGATTCCGATTTAAAAGACCAAGTTCAACCCGATGGTGATGATATTGCCTTTTGGAACGGTTCAGAATGGTTAGATCATGAAATAGAATTATACGATCCAAACTATAATCCAAGTGAGGCTCAATTGATAGCATGGGTTCG
>SDNV01000048.1 GCA_004524515.1 Promethearchaeota archaeon | reverse complement strand
TAAATATTTTTTATCTCTTATTATATTGATAGATAAATGAGAAAAAACAACAAAATTTTTCCTACTGGAAAACTTAAGCATGAATTTTTAGAAAAAATGTTGAATGATTTTGTTTCTGATTTAGATATCCAAGATCAGAGAGTAGTTATTGGATCTAAAATTGGGGAGGATGCTGCTGTTATTGATATGGGTGAAAAATTCTTAGTTGCTAAAACCGATCCTATAACTTTTGCAACTGATGAGATTGGTTATTATGTGGTTAATGTAAATGTCAACGATGTAGTTTGTATGGGTGCCAAACCAAAATGGTTTCAATCTACCATATTATTACCTGAAAAAAATACTACAGAAGATTTAATTAAGAGTATTTTCCAGAATATTCATGATACATGTAAATCCATGGATATTACGGTAATTGGAGGACATACTGAAATTACTCCTAATTTAGATAGGCCTATCGTCATAGGGTCGTTATTAGGAGAAGTCGAAAAAGAAAAACTCGTAAATACTTCAGAAATCAAAGCTGGTGATGCGTTAATTCTCACTAAGGGGATTTTCATCGAAGGGACCTCCATAATTGGAAGAGAAAAAGAATTAGAATTAAAAATCAAGGGATTAAGTAAGGACTTTATAATGAGATGTAAAAATTATCTATATAATCCAGGTATAAGTGTTTTCAAAGAAGCATTATTAGCAAATAAAAATTTTAAAATCAATGGATTTCATGATGTAACTGAAGGGGGATTAGCATGTGCTGTGGCTGAAATGGCAATGGCATCTAATAATGGGATTTTAATTGAGGAAGAGAAAATTAAAATTCTCCCTGAACCCTTAGAATTGAGTAACTTGTTTAATTTAAATCCTTTCAACACTATATCATCCGGTTCCTTATTAATAGCCGTTGATGACCAAAATGATACCAGCTTAAAGTTAATTGAGATCTTAAATAAAAATGACATATTAGCCGAAAAAATAGGGAAATTTCTGACAAAAAAAGAAGGTATGGTTTTAAAACAGAAAGAGGGACCGGTTATCCCTCTTAAATATTCTGAAACCGATGAAATTACAAAAATCTTTAGATAAGGTTTAAAATTCACTCTTTACCATTATGTACTAAAGATTTTTATATTCAGAATTTAAATGTATATTGTATAGGTATAATTTATTTTTGATTAATCTTTTATATTGACATATTAATCTAAAAATTGGTTCAAATTGGTTAATAAAGAGCTGCCTGATATTTTAGAGCGTCTTAGTGAAATATTTTCAGAGGAACTATTCAATGTAAAAATGCATAAAAAGGTATATTTTCAAGTACTGCAAAATAAACAAGCAAAATTTGAAGAATTGTTAGATCTGATTAGAACTAAATGGGTAGAATTCAAAGATATAAATCAGAAGAGAGTTATCAAGAAAACTTACACAAACTTTCTATATGACAATTTTCACGAGTTCTTTATATTTTACTTACAGACTTTTTTTGGATTTGACGAGAATTCTTTAGAAATGGTGTTAAAAGAAAATATCTCAGACGATAATTTACTTATAGAATATAATTATAATTTAGAACCTAGAGAGATAAAATTATATGAACAATTTTCCGAAAGAATCCAAACCAATCTTGATGGATTAATATTTTTTACCCTTTATTTATACATGCTAGTTGCTGTTATCGGAATCTTAATTAGAAGAACCATCGGAGAGAAAATCTTAATTACACTTGATTGTGGGACTATAAAAAATCAAGGAAATCGACGGTACTTAAATTTTTTAATTTTAGTCAGAAATGACAATAGAGAAATCTTTCTAAACTATTTTTATATGACACTCTATTACTTTTTAAAACAATTCAAGGCGGTACCCGATAAATATTATGAAAGCTTATTGGAAGGAAGAGAAAAATTATATCAAATTGCATTAGATCAGTATTCGACAGTTAAAGAAAGATTAGCAAATCTATTATATTATTTTTATAAAAAATGTAAATTATTGGAGAATTTTTGTCCTTTATTAGATTTTCTAAATTTCGTTTGTTCACGAGTAGAAGACTCCATATTTTCTAAACAAGACATTATTCGAAAAGAGTTTTTAGATAATTTTGAGTATACCATTGAGAAAAAATCGTCTTTGATTAGGATTTTTGATTTTTTGGATAGAAAAAGCACTCTTTATAGTACATTCCAAGCAAACAATCTTCCTTCCCAAAAATCCCAATTCAATTTATTTCTTTTAATAATGAAATATTTTTTTGCAAGTGGACTAGAAGCTTTCGAGGTTGGGGATATCTTATTTTTACCTGCGATATTTAGAAAGACTTTGAATGAATACAATAAGAAAGTGGATAATGGTGTTATAGGCTCAAATACTATTAGAGATATAAATGAATTTATTAATTTCTTTTCAATAATATCAAACATTGGAGAAATTAATAGTGTATTTAAAAAAATATTTCAAAAAAATGTTTCACAGATGAATTATCGCTTTTTTAGGGCATTTTTAAAAAGTTTTAATACCAAATTTTTAGAGTTAATAGACAAGGAAAATGGAATTTTATCTGAGAATCCTAAAAACGAACCTTACAACTTTAATATCATTGTCGATCATATTTCCAGAATGTTATATGTGCTGATTGATAAAATATTCCTCAAATCATCCAATCCAGATGATTCCTCTAAAAATTTTATTGATCCGCGGGGTAGATACATTGGAAAAAATATTGCATTGAGAGTGTTAGAGCTTTTCATATTCCAAGAATTCAATTATTCAGATGATATTTGGCCTGAACTGCTGATTTCATTAAACATGGATATTATAAAAAAGGACTTGAAAAACACTATTATTATTCCAGATAAGTACTTTTATGATGATAAAGATTTAACTCGATTTTATACCACCTATAATTTACAATCATTTGATTCCGCACCACTTTTTGAAGAATGGATTATCAATGAGATAATTATTCCTTTAAATGAATTTTTCTTACTTATCAGAAAATCTGTAAAGGATCTTTCAAGGAAGGATGAAATCTATAAAAAATTAGTTAGTTTTATGCTAAATGATATCGATCCTAAAAATAAAAAATTAATAAGCGATATAGAATTCATTAGTGAGCGTCTTAGCCAATTTTGGGAACGAAAAAAATAAATTCATGTTTTAAAAAATATTATTGTTTAATATCGAAAATATTTAAAAATTTTACAAAATCTTTTTCAATATCGATAATTGGTAATTTAAATTCGGTTATATTACTAATATCCTCTTTAGTAATGAGTCCGGATATCATTTTTACATTCTTAGTTAATTGAGATTCGATTTCATTAAATTCTTTTACACATAATATAGTGGGATGATTTAGCGTTCTGAAACCTTCTGTAAAAATTAGATCAATCTTAAATGGACCGCTTGAGATCCAATTAATCAACTGGGAAAAATTTATCTCCTTTTTAACAAATAGAGTGGTTTCATTGTAGATATTTTTTGTTATTGCATAATTAGCCCCGGCTTCAATATATCTATAACTATCCTTTCCCTCTTCATCAATCTGATGTTCATGGATATTTTTTATGACTGCTATATTATAGTGTAGTTCTTTCCTTAATCGCTTTATAGCATTTATAATAAGATTGGTTTTTCCACTTCCGGATCGTCCAATCAAACTAATGATTTTTAACTTAGAGAGCATGTTTTTAGTCATTTTAAAAATCGAATAGAAAATTTAATTCTATTTAAATTAGATTAGGTTTACCTAAAAATTTAGTGAATATTTTATTGGTCATTTATAACTAATACCAAAAACAATAGTACAACGTTAATGTTATTTTTTATCTTAATCGAATATTATAACTTGACTTAACCGACAAAAAAGAGGCAAAGAATTATCAGAAATGTAAGATTTTTAAAAATCTTTACATAATTAAATTTTCAATCAATTTAAAAATTTTTGAATGAAATTACATTTATTAAATTATCGTAAATTTAATTTAAGGTTAATAATCAACTATAAATAATTATTTTGATCCCATTTTCTATAACTATTTCAGGATTATAAAAAATTAAGTTAATTCAGAATGGATTAGGATAACGAATGATTGCTAAGACTTTTAAAGAGATATACAAAGATTATTCAGCCGAAACTCGCCAAATCACGCAAATAACTATATTTAATTCAAAAGAATTTCAAAAAAGAAAGTTATCCTTAATTTCTGAACTTGCTGTTCTATTAACTACTCATAATAATTCTCAGAAAGAATATAAAAATATCTCAAAATTAATAATTTCTACTCTCAAAGCCCCAGAAGCCTTCTTTAGTGATAAAGCATTCTCCTTTACAACCCGTAATCCCTTTGAAAATTATGCTTTTAAAGAGTATTTACTCACTATTAAAAAAGTGAGTATTTTGTTAAAACAACCACTGTTTTTATCAGTTCGACAAATATTAAAAAATTGTTCTGCAGAACGATTTTTTATTAACATGTTCTTAAAAGATTTCTTAGTAAAGAACCAATCGTTTAAATAAACTGGGATAAAAACGTAATAGATAACTAAATATTAAGGAATAATTAAGAGATATACCTCTTCTTCTTACTCAATAGTGAATTCAATAAAAATTATTAAAGTTATTATACATATTTATAATATATTTTTAAACATTACAAAGCATTACTTTGAATATATGTCCTCAAAAAAAGAACGGATCGTATTTGATGCCAACTTTTTTATATGTATGCTTTCAGTAAAGGCAAAGAATATCCTGGAAAATTTAGATAGGGCAGCGAAAGATTTAGGGCTTCAATATTATATTTCTGAGGTAGTATTTGAGGAGATAAAGGCTCCTGTCACATTTAAAGAAAAGCTACGTAAAATTGTAAACGTTGAAAAAATTGAGGAAAATGAGATTCATAAAGTAAAAAATGAATTAAAAGAATTTAATGTGAAATTTCCGGCCCAAGATCCTGATTTGTCCCTTGTAGCATTAGGTAAAAAACTAATGGACGAAGATAAAAAAAATCCTCTGCATTTAGTCACAGATGATTTTAAATTAGCCAAAAATACAAGCCTTCTCTTTAAGGGTAAATTTAATATTCTAACTCTTTCAAGTTTCCTTCTAAAAATTCAAAGAACGGCGACAAAGGCTCAAATGCGCAATTATTTTAAGAATATATGGCAGAAAAGTTTAAATTACACATTAAGCTATATGATTGAACGCTCCAAAATTTATCCTGCGGAACAAAAGATAACTTGGTTAATTGAAAAGGCAATTAGTGTTACAGAAGATTCAATTCTATCTTCTGATCTTGAAATTGTAAATCCTGATGCCGGAGTACGATTTGAAATCGGAGCAACAAAATATGCTGATGAGTTAGAAGTATGTGAAAAATATATTGAAAATCAAAAATTACCTCAAAGTGATGAAAAAAAGATTGAGACAATTCTCACTTTCCTTGAAAATTTGAAGATCTCCCGTGAATATATCAAGCGAGCCAGAGAAGCAATCATTAAAAACGAAACTAAAGAAGCCGTGAAGTTTTTGAAAAAAGGAAATGGATTTTTAGTGTCCTTACTTCAATTAGCATCTGGACAATTAGAGAGATTTAAAGATTATAAGATTGTTGAGCAGTTAATATGTTCAGAAATTAGTAAAATGGAGTTTTTAAGAGCATTTTTGTTAGTTTCTTTAGGTCGGATTAGTACTTCGATTGACTCCTTAGAACGGGCTGCCTTATTTTCTACAATTATTCATAATTTTAAAACTTGCCTCACACTCAATTATGTAAAAGCTTTAATCTTATTATTCCACGGTTTATATCAAAGCGCTATCATGCAGTATAATTTTACAGAAGAATTAGCGGAAATATATAAAGATGATAAGTTAAAACTTAAATGTCTTATAGGGAAAGCAATAGCTATCTACATTCAAGGAGATGATAGAAATACCGCGATAAATATAATGGGGGAAATTTCCACAATGGATCTTGAGGAAAATTTTTTAGATGCTATTGTAGTATTTAGCGAACTCGGAGATTATTTTTTAGCTCTGGGACACTCTCAAATTGCTGCGAACCTTTATAATGAAGCTTTAGAAATAAGTATTGATTACAAATTAACCTTTAAAAGTGATATTTTAATAGAAAAACTAAAGAGAGCTTATATTGCTACAGTATTAAATGGATATTCCACCGAGGATAGCATGGTTGATAAATTAGATGTCTTACTTGACAAAGCATATTCTATTAAAAATGTAGAAAAATATAATGAACAAATCAAAAAAATATCTAGCTTTAATATTCTATTTTATACCCCATTTCCTCACATGACCGGAAAGAAAAAAAATATTCCCTTTTCAAAACTTCCTGATGAGTTAAAAGAAGATTATTTAGAAGTCGTTCATTTCGAGAAATTGGATAATGCTAAGCAAAATCAAGTTCTATTTATTGTATCCCATTATGAATTAGGTTTGCTGGGGATGAAGGTTAAAACCGATGAAAATATTACAGGTATAGCCGAGAATTATTCCCTTAAATTAAAACCGACATGTAAAGTTAAAATTTATGAACCTGATGAGGAATTAAAGGATGAATTTCTTATACGGGCGATTATTGAAGTCACTGCCAAAGATGAATGCGAAATTGTTTATACTTTACCCTCTTTTTTCAAACAACTGAATCTTTAAAAAAATCATATTTAATAACTCTTAATTTATATAAATAACACTAATTAAATTAAATGTTTTATTTTTTTGCATGCTTTAAAAATCATGCAGATTTATTTATGAAAGAAAAAGGGGGATTCTTCTTTAATAATTAAAAATTATTTAATTTTTAATCCCCTTTACGCAAATTTTTATCGCGTTGACTTATTTGATGGCTATGTATGGCACAGCTTATACAATAGTATTTCTTATTCTGCCCAGACATAATAATGGTACCGGCCTTTTTTAATTCACCATACATCCGAGCATCCACAAGTGAAGTTCTACGAGTAACTGCCTTAGCCTTACTTCTCGCAACAAAACGACCGCATTTACTACATTGAACTTTATTGTAATTTCCCTTACTGCTGCCGGTCTTGCCTCCAGATTTTCGCTTTTTTGGAATCGTGATAACCTCCTTTTCAGTAATTGCTATCTATTCTTCTAATCTCTAAAATTTTGAATTTGACAAACTTTAAATAATTTATTCTTATAAGTTTAGTCGTTAGGAATTGATTAATAATAATATGTTCCCGTTAGAAATTAATTTTTTTTATTCTTAGGGTTTTGATTCTTTAAGGTTATGAAAGTATAAATTATTCTCTGAGCAACAGTAATTATTAGTGCTATGGTATATATTATTATTGAAATGAGAAAAATGGGGGTTACGGGTATTCTAGTAATAAATGGAATTAAAATGGTTATTGGAGAACCTAAGAATAATAAGGTTAAAAAATAAAACCACATTTCAAAAAGCAAGACAACTAATAGGAATATTATCCTCTCTGCTCTTTCCATAAATCCTATTCCTTTCATGATCACTCCCTCATTTTCCGCTCTTGAACGAGTGTAAGAAATCATAATCACTAAAAATACTATAATATATCCAAATAGATAATTAATTAATCCACCATAAATCAAGCCCAAAACAAAAATAGCATCAGAAATTCGGTCTAAATTTGAATCCAAAAATGCTCCCGCTTTGGTTTCTTTATGAGTTCTCCTTGCAACCTCTCCATCAAATAAATCAAACGCACCAGCCAATCCCATCAAAAAGGGTATAATCCAAGCAAACCAAAATGAAAAATAAACCCCACCTATCGCTATTAAAAATGCAACAGTTAATGAGATTATAAATCCAATCAAGCTAATTTTATTAGGACTAATATGATGTTTAATTAAAAATTTAACTGGGGTGTCAATATATTTGTTATACTTGTATAAAATTTCCTTCTGGTGGATTCTTTTTTCTGGAAGTTGCATTTCACTAAAATTCTATTTATTTATCAAACGATTATATTTTGGATTATTATTGGTAGAAGTACTTAAAATAAAAAATTTATTATCTAAAAGTGGAAATACTTAACTTTATTAGTCTTATTATAGATGAAGCTAAATAGATTCGAGTTCCTAACTTAAGTTTCGGAATATTTAACTCCTTTAATTCCTTCAACTTCATGATGTCACCAATTTGATTTCCTATTATAAATACAATTTTGTTTTCTAAAATAATACTATCAAGATATTCAAAAAAGTCATCCCCCTTTTCATGTAAGAGGTATACACCATAGTTCAATTTTAATAACTCTTTAACAACACTTATAATATCTTGATTGGAAACTTTTACTGATAGAAAAGGATTAGCTTTAGATTTTATTATACCATTCTTGCGTTTAATGTAATCCACAAAATAATCTGTAAGTTTTATTTCATTTTTGGGAAAATTCTCGAAATTTAGCAAATTGCTATCAAAAATAAAAGTCCCATAGTTTTCTAAAAACACCCAAACCTGTATATCTTTATCAAAATTATTTTCGCTATCCCCGAATAACGCGGCTAAAATACAACGAGATATTACGTCTAATCTACCTGATGATCCTGGGATATCTTTTATTGTATAATGAGTTATGTTAACTGTTGCTGAATAAATGAAAAATAATTTAGGCATTCCTTTTATGCCACGTATCAAATTTTAAATCGAATCAATTAAGAAGTAAAAATTGATATTACAATTTTAATTATTTTAATTTTTTTCTTTTTTTTAGAACGTTAAAAATCTAATATAGTTTCGGTAATATTTCTTTTTATTTTGATAAAATTCTGTCTAACGCTTTTAAATTGGACTATAAACTATAATAAACAAATTCCCCTTGATTATTACCCCTCGGATTAGTATTACCAAAATTCTTAGAAGGATACCATCTTCTAATCTGGGTCTATTTTATATGTATATATAAAACGTAAAACAGATAAAGGAGAATTTATTCACTTTAGTTAATAAATTATTACTAATTAAGATCTATTCTAATAAGTTCATAATACTCTTATTATTTAAAGACAAACCCCGTTGGAGAAATTTAATGACTATTGATGACTATATTAAAAAAGAATCATTTAAAATAGTTATTGCAGGGGATGGCGCAGTTGGAAAAACTTCGACTGCTAAACGACTCGCAGGAAACCTTAAAATCAATGAAGAACTCCAAATGACTCCGGGGATTGACTTTCAGAGTGTAACTATTAAGAGTTATCAGCCTATTGATTGTCAGCTGTGGGATTTAGGGGGTCAAGAACAGTTCCGGAAAATTCAAGATGATTTTTTTCAGGGAGCCACTATCATTATTTTTATGTTTACGGTTGATAGATATAGTTCTTTTATGAATCTTAAATCATGGCTAATGTTAATTCCCAAGAACGTAGAAGTGTCATACTTTTTACTAGCTAATAAAATTGATGCTTTAAATCGAGTGGTTGACAGACAACATGCTATAGAATTTGCTAATGAGAATAATATGACCTATTATGAGGTCTCCGCGTTAACTGGTGAAGGCTTTGAGGAGTTTAAAGAAGATCTCTTTAAAACTATTGAATATCTCTATATTATTAGAAAAGAAGAATAAATTTTTCTAAAATTATTAATTAATAAATGTACTATTTTTGTCAGTCATTATTGATTAGATTCCGGTAATTTAAGAACTATCCTCTATCTCATTATCTAATAAACAGGCAGCCTCATCTTCTTCTAACGCACATTTTTCATTATATCGTACCAAAAGATATATGGATAATCCGACTATGTTTATTAATAGTGTAAGAATAATATAAGGGATTCCCGAAACTTCTCTCTTTCGAAGATCTCTATTTACAAAGTAAGCCAAAATAATTCCAATCGCAAACCATACTATAAAGATTAATATTAGAAATAAATAAGTGTTCCCAAAACCAGGAATTTGATCGAATATATTGTTCTCTGGATATTCTGCTTCAGGAAATTCCCGATCTCCTTGAAATACCTTTAATATATTTAGGACTATCATTCTATAATCTAACTAGCAATGAGCATTAAAATTAGTTCTTCTAATAAAAAATAAATGAAATTCTATGAGTATATATTGAATTTTAACCTATTTTAATCGTTTAATTTATAAATATTTTAACTGAAAAATTTATTGTCCCTACGAATATGTTTAAAGATCCACATTACTAAATTGGATTTTTCGTCAGGTGTCCAACCACTCCATGGTTTTGAAGGATTATATCCATGATCAACCATTAAGTCTGGAAATGGTCCAAGATTGACCCCATTCCATATAATATTAGCAGTTATTATTGTTCTTCCATTTGGATCTTCATTTTTAGGAATTTTTATAGTAATAGGAATTTCCTCAAATTTCTTTGGTGCAATTTCATAAGGAAATTTTGCCTTTTCTGCCTCCCAATTCTCAGGAAGATTTAACTCAACTTCTATTGAAGATGTTTTGTTAAGATAGTTCCGAACTACTAAATTGGTTTTAAATTGGCTTCCCGGGGAGGTTATTACTCGAATTGGTTTGAAACCTATCCAATTAGGATCATAACCCATATTTGCGTCTTCCTGGGCCACAATCTCAGCAACAATTGGTTCATACTCCGAAACATACTTTTTATATTCTTCTAAATGTTCCCGATATACTTTAATAATTCCATAATGGCTTATCGCTAAATATTCTGGATTGCATTTTAATAGAATCTCCGCACATTTCATATGTCCTACATTTTCCCCAAATTGGCAATGGTTTATACAGTTCATACTATTACTCCTGTTGTCCCAGAGTTGCGCTGAAATACTGTCTCCTGTCCAAAATATGCTTTTTCCGTCAACCTTGCCAAACATTCCCATGTGGTATTCTGTTTGACCTGGAAAATGAAAAACTTGGAATTGAGTATCATCCCATTTTAAAATCTCCCCGTCTTTTAATACCCTATCCACTTTTATAGGAGTCTCAGCTAAACAACCAATTCGAAAATGTGTAGGATTTTCCAAAATCTTAGCAATATTTTCTAAAGCATATATTTTAATTCCTCTTTTCTGCAAAAGGCTAAATCCTGCCGTGTGATCATCATGATAGTGTGTAGGGATAACAAAATCAATAGTCTTTATATTGTTTTCCTCTAACATTTTATCTAATTGATCTTCCGTATAGCCAAAAAAACTACATCCCGCAAAATCTATCAATATACAATTCTCATGGCTTCCTTTCACTATATAAGGTGGGCTAAATCCTTTATGTATAATACTTGGAAAAAACTCTTCAAGATTTACCATTGGGATTCCTTGTTGTTCTTGTTGTTCTGTAAACATATGCTCAATACTAGCGTTTCTTGAAGAAAAGATATTTCTTGCCCGTTCAAATCTGGCCACTAACGCTTTAATTTCGCTACGAGGGTCCTCGATTATATCACCATGAGAGGGTAATAGCACATCAGGTTGATATTCCAGAAGTTTTTTAAAGGATTCAAAAGACCGGACGATTCCATTTTCCCCACTATCATTATAAATATATTGTAAATCATAGTATGTTATTACTTTGCCTCCTGAATGGATCAAATCTCCCGTGAAAGCCACTTTTTTCCCATCAACCTCTAATAAATAAGACACACTTCCCGTAGTATGACCAGAGGTTTCCAGTATTTTCAATTTGTAATTCTCCCATTCGAATTCCTCTCCATCTTTGAAAGTTAATTCTACAGGAATATTATACGTAGATACAAAAAACGTTGGCTTAAAAAAATAGATATCATAATACGATTTCATCTTCCAGAATTTTTCCGCTTCTAAAAATAACTTCTTCTCCTTATCTGGTACACCAATCTTAATGCTTTTTTCTAAGGCTCTTTTATCCCCAAAACATTGATCACGATGGTAATGGGTATGTAGAATATATTCTACCTCTTCAATTCCGATTTCAGATAAATGATCCAATACCTCTCCAGAACCAAAATCTATGAGAATTGCTTTAGTGCCACTTTTAATTGCGTAAACATTAACATAATCCTGAAACCTATAAATATTATTAAATAATTTAGTAAAAGCCATCTTTAATATTCAGCTTTGATTAGTCTTTACTTTCTTTTTCAATTCAAATAATAAATGTTTAATTTTCTAATGATTGATATGGTTTAAGATAAATTAATACTTTTTATTTCTCTAATTTTCTTTTTAATAGGTTCTTTCTATACAAAAATGATAAAATTCCAAAGTTTCATACTACATTCTAATTTTTTCATACTGAATTTCCAACGATCATTTTCTCCCTTTTTATGAAGTTAATTATATTTTCCGAGAAAACCGATCATATTGTTTCACAATCTTTTCATATTATTATCTATTAACGAGAGATTTAAATATTGGTAGGTAATACTATTATTAACAAATCAAAAAAATTGATTAAAATGAAAATCGAAAAGAAAGAAAAAATGACAAGTGCTGGCTGCAAATGCGGTGGCGATTGCATCTCTACTGGTTGTAAATGCGGAGGAGATTGCATTTCCGTTGCTTGCAAGTGTGGTGGCGATTGCTAAACTAAATTAATCTCTATTTTTTTTTAAATTTCTTTATCTTTTATAATCTATTATTTTTTATAATTTCAAACCTTATCTTTCTCAATGAATCCCAGTGATATTCCTTATATTCCCCCTCATATTAGTTTGAGAAGGTATGAGGAAATCAACATTTTTGATGTAAAGAACGATGAATCCTATGTTATCGATGAGGAAGCATATTCTGTGTTAAAATTCATTGACGGTAATCACACAATTTGCCAAATTTTAGCAGAATATCCTGAACATAAAAGAGAAGAGGTTTCAGAAGCCTTAAACGATTTTTATGAGTTGAATATTGTAGATTTTAGCCCTACAGCAATTGCAGATACTTCATTGATCTCCACTAAACATAAAAGTTTACCTGATAAAAATGTCTTTGAGCCTCCTTACTTGAAGAATTTAATGATAAATATTACCGAAAAATGCAATTTAACGTGTAAACATTGTTATATCACCAATAAAAATCTTATAGATTTTCCAATGGATCAATTAAAAACAATTATTAATGAATTTTATGAGCTGCAAGGAAGTAAATTGGTCTTGACAGGAGGAGAGCCTTTATTATACTCCCAGTTAAGAGATCTATTAATCTTTCTTAAGGATTTTCCTTTAATTAAAGTTTTATTATCTAATGGAGTCCTGTTTCAAGATAATCCAGAAATACTTTCTCTTTTAAAAGACAATTATTTCGAAGTTTTTGTTAGTATAGATGGTTTAGAGCAGACACATAACGATTTTCGAGATGCGAATTGCTTTCAAACTTCAATAGAGGGAATAAAGACACTTTTAAGAGAGGGGATTACTGTATCAATCAATACAATGATACATAAGCAAAACTTAAATGAATTTGAAGGGATACTTGAATTATTTAAATCATTAGGGAAAATAAAAAATTGGTCCATAGACATTCCTACTTTCGATGTTACTACCCCAAGGTCGATTCGTGAAAAATATGAAATTTCTACCGAAAAAGGTGGTGAAATTTTGAAAAATTATGGATGGGGAGAATATCATAGTTCAGAAAGCTACGATTTCGCATGCGGTCCAAATATTATGGCAATTGATGTACTGGGAGTAGTAACCAAATGTGGATTTTTTTATGAGGAAACTGTGGGAAATATTTTTGATTTAGGAATTAAAAAAAGCTGGGAATTACTTCAAAAAAACTTAAATTGGAGAATCTCGGATTTACAATGCGCTAAATTGAATTGTGAATATTTAGAGCAATGTAGAGGAGGTTGTAGATACCGTGCGTATCAAGCTTCCGGAAATGTATATGGCGTGGATTCTTATAAATGCGCCCAATTTGGAAAGTTAAATCAATAAAAATGAATAAATGAATTTAAAAAAATTAAAAACAAAATAAAAATAAACAGAATTAAAAAACAAGAAAAATGGTTTTATTTTATGGCTAAAAAGCATATAATTTTAAGAACGGAAGATGATATTAGTCCCTTGAATCGTCAATTGATTAATAGGGTATGTCATAAGTGTAATTTCTATCACGAAGAGCAAGAATACTGGGAAAGTGAATATGAGTGTGCAGCGTATAAATTTATACGTCAAATGGTTGAGGAAAACATCATAACCTTGGATCAAATCAATGAAATTTTTACTAGAGTTGATTTGAATCCCGAAAGAGAATTAAGATAAATATCGAATTATCTACTTGCTCATTATTTTTTACTTTATTATAACTATTTATTCATATCTTTATAGTAGATTTTGTTTTTTTCTTAAAAAACTAAATCTGAAAAAATTTAAATATGGTTTCCTTTATTAGTTCTTTAAATTCAATTTTTAATAAGATAAGAGAGTGGTCGAAGTTATGAAAATATCTGATAAATCAATGAGATTAATATATATTATCAATGGAATTTTTATATTGGCAATGATAATTATTTGGTTTATTCCTAGTTTATTATTTTCTGAAGAGATGGAATTTGAAGCTAATATGTTTCAATCTTATATGATTATTATTACAGCTGGAATAGCTACAATTAATTTATGTTATCTCGCTAAAAGATATAAATTACCAACAACATTGGGTAAAATGTGGTTTCTTTTAGGACTGGGAATGTTGGGATGGGTTATAGGAGAAATAATCTATACATATTATGAAAATTTCACAGATATAGAACCTTTCCCAAGTATTGCTGATTTATTCTATTTATTAGCTTATATACCCTTATCAGTAGGATTTATAATCCAAATGCGTGTTTTAAAAATAACTTTACCTAATCGTGATAAACTTTTTGTGTTCATTTCATTTCTAATCATCTGTATTATTGTCATGATTTCTGTGATAATTTTACCAATCCAAGAAGTATCCCCTATCCCAGAGGATGAGATATTTGCATATTTTGTGGGGGCGTTATATCCCATTTTTGATCTTTTCTTAATGCTATGTATCTTTGTAGTTTTTGCAAAATTACGTCACGGTGAAATAAATATTGCTTGGTTGTTTTTATTATTGGGATTTTTGTTAACTGTATTCGCTGATATTATCTTCAATTGGGTAGAGGTTGTGGGAGGAGAGCCTGCTACATTTGAACTTTATGATTTATTATATTTAATAGGGTATGTTTTGATTTATATAGGAGCTTTTAAAGTGATTAATATAATGACAAAAACGTTTGAATAATTTTAAGGATAAATTTCTATTTTAGCTTGATAAAATTATGTGACTAAGAAAAAGTTAAAATAATGAGTCTGAATGGATTATTTGTATTGGATCGGAGTGGTATTCCAATTTATACGAAAATTCTTGATGTCGATTTAAAATTAGATCCCTTATTAATATCAAGTTTCTTATCAGCGATTCAATCCTTTGCTATGGAGTTTGACAAAACTCCAGAATCCTATATTAAGGAATTGAATATGCAACATTTTAAAATTATTTTTAGACAGTTTGAGTTCTTAACTTTTATAGGCTTGATTGATCAGAAAACTAACCTTAAAGCGGCTCATCTGATTCTTGAATATATGATCTGGGCATTCCTCTCAAAATTTCGATATAAATTGCTAAATTGCGATCTTTCTGAGATCTCACAATTTCAAATTTTTGATAATTATTTCCTAAAATACAGAGGTGCTAAAGAAAAAGAGTTAATCAAATGGTTAGAACAAGATACATCCAGTACAAGTAAATTACAACTTATTTTAAATCGATTAATTAATTTCTTTCCAATTAACGATTTAGTTAAATTAAATCCTGAAAAATTAGTCATTATAGGGAAAAAATTAATCTGGGTGGTATTTAATATAACACAGGAAGAGGAACAACATGTCATTGATGAATTGAGAAAAAGAACTACAAAGGTTTATGGTTCTCAATTATTTGAATCTATTGCAAACAGTTTCTGATTAAATAATTGATTTTTTTATTTTTGTAATAAAAAATTATAGAGAAAATATCGAAAAAATTCATTATATCGGTCTGGAATTATACAATAAGCGAAATTTCATATTTTTTTTTCTTTCTTAAATTTTTTTGATGATTTCCTAAAAATCTTTGATGGCTCCATCATTATCCTTTTGGACACATCCAACATCTCCTAAGAGTTCTAATTCAAAAACTCTTTTTTGAATTCCGTTGCATGCTTTCCTATTAAGATTTTTTTATCTAATATTTTATATTTTCTCTCATTACTATTCTAAATAAATGAAATAAATAGAAAATATAATTAGTATGTTAAGCTTACTTCCTTGGATAGGACTATTTTGTCTTGGATATCTAATTATTTTTTTCTCAGCGGATGTTTTTTTAGATAATTTAAAGGAACTCTGCACTATGTATAAGGTCTCTCCTTTTATAATCGGATTATTAGTTCTGGGAATCGATCCCGAAGAGTCTATCGCATCGATTGTCGCAGCAATGAATGGGCTCCCTCATATCGCAGTCGGAAATGTCATTGGAAATTCTATAATTGCTTTAACATTATGTTTTGCTTTACCTGCTTTTTTTTATAAAATTGAAATTGAATCTGTACCTCAATTTTACTTTAATTTAATCTATACTTGTATGATTTTCATTCTATTTGGATTCCTAATATATCTTGGATTATTTATTTTTGGAATATTGGCCCTATTTTTATACGTAATTTATGTTTTTAGGAATTTTAGCCATTTTGCTAAAAAAGAAATTACCCAAATAATAGTTAAAAATAATCCCGAAGAAATTCAAGAAAAAACGGAATCTATTGGAAGAATTAGAAAATTAGAAAAAGTGAGTTTGGTTGTGGTTAGTTTTATATTTATTTTCTTGGGAGGAGAGCTTCTTATTTTCGCAACACAAGAACTTATGATTATTACTAAAATACCCGAATCATTTTTTGGTTTTGTTATCATTGCATTTGTAACTAATGTGGAAGAATTAACTTTAGTGTTTAAATCGATTAAAAAGCAGACAGTAGAGATCGGATTTGGAGGAATGATTGGGAAATTAATCTGGAATTTGACCCTAACCTTTGGAGTGAGCGGTATTATTAGTATGAATATAAATTTTGCTTGGATCTTGATCTGGAATTGGATTATTCTTTTAATTATCGTTATCTATTTTAATTTTATCTCAAAAAAAAAGCTAATCAACTTCAAGGACGGAATTATCTTAATGGTTTTATTTTCTACATTTATAGGTATAAATCTATTCACTATTGGACTATTTTATAGATAATTTTACATCTACAAATATTAAAAATTAACATATAACATCCAATTAATCTCTCAGAAAAAGAAATCCATTAAATCGTATATGTCTAAGAGTTTTTCCACCGTTAGATTAGCATAACCTTTAAGATCATCTATATTTTTGGTCTGAAGAGACTTTTGATCCGTCCAAAAAATCGTATAAATCATTCCATGATATTTCCCGTAAACTAGTAATCCTCCCTCAAGATCACAATTCTTTTCTATTTCAAGGACTCCAAATAAATTATCCTTATCATTATCAGATAAAAATCCAATTAAAGTGGAATAAAATTTTGAACTCATGAAAGCTCTATCCGCCACATTGGCAACTTTATGATCAAAGCCTCTCTTCGTTCTCTTTCGAGGCATCCTAAGATGATAAAATCTCAGAGTACTCTTCAGTTCATTTATTCGCTCGCGAGCACTTGTGAGTAATTCTTCATTGACGGATCCTCCTTCGTCAATATTATCAATTTTTTGGGATCCTCTATGTTTACCATGATCATCTATAAATGCTATAAATGGAGGGCAATTTTCCCCATCAGGATGGTTTTTGATTAAAACAGTGAATAGCCCTTCCATTTTGATATGTTCCACGTATTTTTTGAAATTGACTTGGCAGTATGGGCACATGATTTTCAATAACGTTTTTTCTTCACTAGAAACCATTTTTAGTCATATCAATAATCTAGTAGGGATTTTTAAATCTTAAGAAATAGTAAAATTGTACTACGCTACATCCTAAAAAAAAAATTTATCTGCTCATTTTATTGAAATTTATCACTGTTCCAATTAAAATTGTTCAAATTGTAGAATAATATGCTGTAAATTTTTGAATTTTTAATTTCTAGTTGAATCTAATTTTAATGATCCCTCTAATTAGAATGAAAATTTATTATTCCTCCCTCTTATTGCTTTTCTTCCAACGCCATTACAATAAAACCGATTAAAACAGGAGTTAATGAAAGAAGGAAAATAAAATACCAAATAAAATAAATATATACTAAATCTGTAAAGTGCCAAGGAGCCCAACCGTGATATGATATCATTATTCCAAAAAAACCTAATGCTACCAATTTGGGTCCGTTTTGTTTCGTTTTATATCCATAATAAGCGAAAATATAAAACATCGTAAAACATACGGGAATCCAAATGGTATGAAGGAATAAATACATGGTAGTTTCAATAGGATTAGCTGAAGGAATAATAAACAACCCTAGAATCAACCAGAGAAATCCAAATATAAGAGTAAGAATGCTCGGGATTAATTGATACGTTTTATTTTCGGTTAAAATCTTTAATAATCCATATAATATTCCCGCTGCCCATACAATCATTCCCCATCTATACATAAAAAAATGAAAAACAGAAAGATTTTCATTAGCTATGCTAAACCCTAACGCTCTAAATACGTGTGCTACAAATGTTATACTATAGATAAAAAAGGAAATGCTCCAAATAATCAATGAGGGATTTTTCTTGCCAGTTTTAACCCATCTATATAGCAAAAATCCCGCAATCCACCATAAAAGGATAATTTTGTTTAAAGCAAGACCAAAGAGAAAAAAAGTCGTTTCTACGGCAGGAATCGATATTCCTCGAGGTAAAATGATCAACACATAAGTTGAAATGCTCCCAATGATAATTAACCCTAAAAAATAAAGAGAATGTATCTTTTCCATTTTCGATTACCAACTGAGTTTCTTGAACTTCTTAACTATTTCTCCCCCTTTCAGATCCGGAGAAATGGTCCGAGTTTTTAAATCTTCAAAGCAATGCACTAGAATTTGCTTTAACTCCGCTTTTTGAACTTCAGTGTCTTTATGATCTACATCAATATCCGCATTATGATAAAACGCTTTATAGATATTAGAATTTCCTTTTATCTTAATCGCATATTCCATTAAAATATCCTGAAACGCTCTTGTATTATAATTTTCATCCGTTATTACGGAAAGCATAACCATCTCAACATTGCCACGACCCCATTCTGAAGGAATTTCGAGAAATAAATTTGTGATTTTGATATTTTCCTTTCTGATTGTTATCTCAAAAAAATGCTCCTCTATGTCCAAATCAAAAATATTTCTCACTTTATTGCTAATATTCTCTGAAATTACCTCTGGAAACGAGAACACTATCTCGGGACCTGTCCAACTGTTAAAATGCAGTAAAAGGAGATGTAAGATACTACTGCTCATAATATCGTGTTATTTTCTTTTTCCCTTAACTACTATTAGAAAAAAGTAGTATTTAAATGTTTAATAAGAATTTGTTTTTTGATTTATTCCATAAGTTGGCCCCTAAATAATTTATCTATTAAATAAATCATTCTAGGAGTAATTACTAAGCTGAGAAATAAATAAAAAAAAGGGAAAATTAAAAAAATCGAGCTTATTTTTTCTTTAAGTAAATAATTACGTAGAACACAGCACACATCAAAAATATCGAGAGAAATATGCCGACTATTCCTGCAACGTAATCACTGTCAATCCATCCTAAAATGGGTTCCCAGGGGGAGGGTAGATTTTCCAG
>SDNV01000047.1 GCA_004524515.1 Promethearchaeota archaeon | reverse complement strand
CGTTTATGGGACATCGATATCACCCTTTCTAATATCGAGGGGACAGATTTAGAATCAGATCAGATAGTTATTAAGGAATTGGGAATCACCGACCAAGATAATACGGAATCTCGGGAATTTAAAATAAGCGGAGAAGCTAAAAATTTGCTTCTGGTAAAAGAATATATAAATACATTACCGAATTCGGATGATATTTTAAATATACAGGATATTGAGAGAGATTTATTAAATCTGAAAGATCAGGTTAAAGGAGTAGAAGCACAAAAAGTAGAAAAATCAGAAGAAGCTGAATTTGAGGGAGAAATTGAAGAGGAAAGGGTAGAGGAGGAGGAGGTTATCGAGGAAGTAGAAGAGATTGAAGCTGAAGAGGAAGAAAAAGCGGAGGATCTTGAAACTATTGAAGAAGTTGAAGAAAAAGAAATTGAGGAAGAGGAGGAAGAAGAGGAATCTAAAGTTGCTCGTTATCAAACCTGGACTGTGGATGAATTAAAAGAACATTGTCGAGAGCTAGGCATTACCCTTCCACCAAAAGCTAAAAAAGCGGATATTATTAATCTTATTATAGAGGCTGAGGAAGAATCTGAAGAAGACGATGGAGGAACAGAAAGTACCGAATATCATTTAGAGTCTTTTGGAATTTCTATAAATACCTTAAATCCAGTTACTTTCGCAATAGCTCTTTATAGTCTATTTGAGAAGCCAATTACGAATTTAAAAATTATAAAGAAAATTCCCTCTGAATTTGGCAATCTAGAAATATTAGAAACAACCGAAGGTTCAACAGAAGTGGAAAATGATCAAATAATATGGACCATTGACGAAATTCCACCTGAAACCACCATTCTTCTAAAATTCTCATGTGAAATTCAAGTTGATACTAAAGACCCAGTCAAGACGGGTGGAATCGAAGTTACTTATAAAGCAGAGTCATCATTTACAGGGGGATTGGCTATTGAAAAATTTAACGCGTTTACTAACAACAGACATTTTGTAGATATGATTGAAAAAGACGAACAGCCGGGAATGTGGGATTGTAATTTAGTCTTTAAAAACCCATCTGAGTTTTTTATAGAACTTACTAATATTGATATTTATGCTCCCGAAGATCCTAATACCAAATTTGTGGTTATCGATAAGGAACTCAAGCCCTTATTACCTGCAGGTGCTGAATGGCATTCTGCTCTATGGCAATATCAAAGTGATGATTATCCATCTTTTAGAAAAGAATTGGATTTCACAGTTTTATCAGAATTACGTGCAGAAGTCTCAGGAACGATTGCTATAGAGGACGTAGAATTGGTATTGGCGAGTATCACAGGTACTGTATCTTACGAAGTTCCGGGAATCCCCATTACAAAAGTTATAGAAGAAAAAGCAATTACTGAAGAAGTTCCAGAAGAAGCTGAAATAGCTGAGGAAGTTGCTATGGAAGAAAAGGTTGAGGTAGAGGAGAAAGGGGAAATATTAGAAATAAGAATACCTTCATATAAAGAAACCGAAATTCAAGCGACTCTCACTATTACAAATGATGGATCTGCTCCTTTAAATGAGGTAAAGTTCACTCAGAAAGCTTTTTCAGATGTATTTCGCCCTCCTAATCCCGAAGATCCTGAGAAACCAGATGAGATTAAATTATTATGGGATGGAAAAGAAATTGATTTAGATCCAGAAGCAGTAATTATAGATGAAGAATCAATACAAATAAATTTGAAGAATTTAAGGGATAGCCCGACGGGAATGTTCGAACCAGATTCGATTATTGAAGTTCAATACCCTATCCATGCGGAAAGTCCTCCAAAAGATACTGAGTTTGATACGGATGTGATATATAATGCCAATACGTATCCAATTTCGCAAGAATTAGAATATATACCGGAACCAGATCTGATCCCGCTTATCAAAGTTGTGCATATCAGACGTAAATACAGAGTTGCTAAAGAAATCATACCCATTGGAGAGTTAGGAAACTATCAAATAATCCTTAGCTATGTAAATTTAGGAGATATGCCCTTAAATGATTTTATATTAATAGATAAAGTTCCAGATAATTTTGAATATAGCGAATTTTCCTTGGAACCGGAAATAACTGATGAAGTGGGAACAGATACATTGAAATGGAACATAAAGGAACTAAAAGAAGATGAAAAATTAGAAATTTCATATAAGATCAAGGGTGCGGGAGAATATCGTCCAAGTGATGCTCAATTAGCATTTTAATTTCCTAATTTTTTTTATTATTTTTTTTTTGAATAGATTTTTTTAAATTAATCCTTAAATTTTGAGAACTAAATTTTATTTTTATAAAACATATTTAAATATTAATGATCATTTATCAAAAAAATCAATTATCTATTTAAAACTGAGTTGTTAATTTAACTTTCATAATTTACAGAAATAAATAAAAGTGTTTTAAACCTCTAGGAAAACAATAGGTGAGAATATTGGAAGCCGTAAATCTGAAAATCTTTAAATTAAATTATTCTGGAAATTTTGATGAAATAAAATCTGAAAATGTGTTAGAATTATTTTCTTTAGTAAATGTGTTAGCAGTGTATGTTCCAATGCAAAAAAGAATGTATATTTGGATTGGAAAAAATGCGACTCAAGGTCTTAAAAAACATATAGCTCAAACGAGAGCCCTTTTTTCAACTCAGAAAGAATTCTCAGATTTAAAAATTTTACGTAATATTACAATAGAATCTGGTTCGGAACCCTCTGACTTCTTTCAATTCATTGGTTTTAGCTGGGAGGATCTTAAGGCTCATATAAAAAAACAAGAGGAATCTCAAGCTCCTATTATCAAAAAGATAAGCTCATTGCAATCAAAGCAAACTAAACTTATTGATACCGAAAAATATGATGAGGCAATAAAGATCTCAGAACAAATTATAGAATTAGCTAAACAAATCAATGATGAAGCACTTGAAACTGAACAACAAGATATCATAACTAATTTAAAAGAAAAGTCCGAAATTAAAACAGACTTAGATAAAATTCGAGAAGAAATAAGAAGCATAGAAAACAAATTCGAAAGCTTAGTTGAAACAAAAATACCTCAAAATATTATAAGTGCCCACCAAATTATTGAGGAATTTAAAAAGAAATATGAAGGTAGTTTTGATTTATCTTCGATTTCAGAGTCTTATGAATTATTGAAAAGAGAAGAAATTATTTGGAGCAATTTTACAAAAGAAAGGAACTATGCCACTAAAGAACTCGAAAAACTTAAACAGAAACTTCAAAAATCTTTAGAAAAACATCAAATAATTGAGGCTGAACAGATTATAAAAAAAGCCAAAGAACATTTACTTATTATCGTTGAAGATGAAATAAAAAAAGACTGGATTAGAATAGAAACAGCATTTTTGGAAAAAAAAATCAAATCTGAGACCTTAGAAAAAATTGAAAAATCAATTAAAGAAAGCTCTAAATTAAAAGACAACTATGAATTTGAAGAGGCATTAAAAAAAATAAATTCCACCATAGAGATCATCCAAGATAAGGAAATTTTAGAATATAATAAAAGGTTAGAAGAGCTTAAGGAGGAGCTAGTTCAGGCAGAGAGAGAATATAGCAACATTAATAATGTTATAATTGAATTGGAAAATCAATTAAATGAAAATAGAAAAAAAAACCATTTAAAGGCTGCTTTAACAAATTGTGAAAAAATTATAGAACTTTCTGAAATTATTAAAAACCCTGATACTACATTAACTTACACTCAAATATTAGAGGAATTAAAAGATGAGATTCAACAAAAAGAATCGGAAATACATTCTGAGCAGATTTTGTTAACTCAAAAAGCAAAAGAACTTGAGAAGATGATAAACATTGATGATGATGTATTACCGTTAGTTGAGGAATTCACTGCTACTGAAATTCTTGGAGATTTATCCGATGATGTAAATGAAGTATTAGAAGAAGTGGGAAAATTGCTAAACGATTATCGGGTTGAAATTAAAGAAGATATTTTATCTAAGGCAATCATTAAAACTGCCTCAGGTAAGGCTGTAGAACTTGAAAGGGATTTTAATATTGAACAAACCCAAGAAAAAGAAAATGAAATTAAAATTGGTGTTCAATCTGGGTTATTAAATCCCTTTGAGGATATTATTGAAGAAGCAATTATTACTGATTTAATTCCTTATAATTATGAAATTACGGAAATTCATTTAAACGGAGAACCAATAAAAGAATTACCAAATAAATCATTGAATAGAGAGGGTTTAGAACTTGAGTGGAAATTTCAAAATATTCCTCCAAAGGAAATGGTGGATATCAATTATGATTTACGTCGTAGAGTTTCCCGAACTGTAATTTTTATATTAAAGGGTAAATTGAAAATTGTAAAAACCCACGCAAACCTAAATACTTTAGAGCTTGAGGGTTTGTATGAAGCAACACTACCTTTTACAAATTCATTTGGTATAATAATTAATGGAGTGATTGTTGAAGATATAATTCCATTATATTATCTCCATTTTATAAAAGAACCCTTAAATTTATTACCGGCAAAAATATCAAACTCAGAACATGGAGAATTAATAAAGTGGAATATTGGAGATATGGCACCTAAAACAATCAATTATCAATATCGTCTGTTAGAACTCTATCGTTTGGAAGAAATTAAAATAAATATTAATATTTTGAGCAAAACAGGCATTGATGCTCTAAATAATGGCGATTTATCAGAAGCTCTCGAAATTTACGATAAAATTATAAATCAGTTAGAGGAATATAACAAATAGATGGGATGGTATGAATTATCAATACATTTCTTTCATTTAATACATATATGAATAAAAAAGACAGATTAAGAACAAATGTTTATTAATGGTTGATATAATGAACTCAAATCCGAACCAAAATAGCAAAAAGAATAATAAAAAGGATAAAAATCCATCTGAAATGGATTTAAATGCGGTTAAGGATAAAGAAAGAGAGAAAAAGCTTAAAATTTTGGATGAAATTGATAATTTAAGAGTTGTAGAAAATAATCACTTTATGATCAATAAATTTAATGACGCAATTAAAGTTGCTGAAGATATAATTAAATTAGCAAAGGATGCAAATTTAGATTTTATTATAGAAGAACAAGAAGCATTTATCAAACAAGTAAAAGGTGAAAAAGCAGAAAAGGATAAAGTTTCTGTTATAATGGACACGTTCGAGTCTACCAAACGAAATTTTGACAAATTATTAGAATTAAAAGAATATATTAAAGCCCACCGCTTAATAATTGATTTTAAAAAGAAATTCGGAAAATCAACTGATTTATCTGTACTTCTTCCCATTCAGGAACTTTTTTCAGAAGAACGTGAAATGTGGATAGCATTTCTGGAGGAACAAGAAAAAATTAAGCAAGAATTAAGTAATTTTAATAATAAATTTTTGAATTTCTTAAAAAATAGAGATTTTGAATCTGCGAATAGTGTTTTAATTAAAGTAGAACCGTTTCTTAAAGATATTCTTGAGGAAGATTTGAAAAAGAAATGGGAATTAAATAGACAACAATATTTGGAAAAAAAAGAGAATTATGAACTGTGTGAAAAGGTCGATAGGACAATTGAAGAAAGTTTAAAACTCAAAGATCAATTTATTTTCGAGGAGGCACTCCTAAAAGTTGACGAAATGAGTGATGTGATAAAAAACAAGAAGCTTATTCAGTGTAAAAGCCAATTATTAGAAACCAGGCAGGAAATTATAGCCGCTGAAATTAAGTATAATAAATTGTATTTAGAATTAGCAAAATTTAAAGAGGAATTTAGGTATAACCGAGAGAATGATTTTTTATATGCTTTATCAAGAGTATGCGAAAAGATTATTCATATATCCCAACTTATTGGAATGTCAGAAATTGAAAAAGAATATGAAAACTCCTTAGAAAAAATAACAAATGAAATAGAAGAAAAAGAATCTAAAAATCGATTGGAACAAAAAGAATTATTAGATAAGGCAAAAGAAATCGAAAAATACATTAAAATTGATAAGGATGTATTACCTATAATCGAAGATTTTTCTGTAAAAGAATCATTAGGAGATTTATCTGAAAATATTAAGGAAAAATTGGAACAGATAAACACCTTGCTTTTAGAAAATCGAGTAGACACCAAAAAAGAAGTAGTGAACAGAGTTATACTGAAAACGAGTTCCGGAGAAGTGGTTGAGAGTATAATACCACGAGAAATTTTCAGAACAGATGATGTTAGTAAAGATACAATCTATAATGTCAGATCAGGGTTAACTAATCGATTCGAAGACATAATAGAAGACGCCGTAATTACGGATATTGTTCCCTATAATTTCGAAATTACAGGTTTATCATTAAATGGTGAAGTTCTTAAGGAATTTCCTGAAAAAACATTAAGGAAAGAAGGTATTGAATTGAAATGGGAGCTTAAAACAATTAAGCCTAAAGAGAGGATCGAAATTAAGTATAATTTAATTCGTAGGATATCTCGTACGATTATATTTATTCTCGAAGATCAATTAAAAATTATTAAATATCATTCCAATATAAATAATTTGAAACCTAAAGGATTATACATCGCAAAAATACCTTTTACAAATCCCTTTGGAGCTAAATTAGATGGTATAATTATCGAGGATATAATACCAACCTCTTTTTTACGTTTTATTGAAGAACCAACTAAAATTATACCCGTTAAAATTTCTGGATTTGAATTTGGAGAGATTTTTAGATGGGATATTGGAATAATGAGCCAGGAAACAATAAATTTCACTTATAAACTCATTGATAAAAATCAATTTGAAGAGATAAAATCCAAAATTAATGAGTTAAACAAAGATGGATTAGAAAATTTAGATAAGGGTAATATCTTAGATGCACTGGATAAATATAAACAAATTCATAGTGAATTATTGAGTAGTATTAAATAGACTATTTTTTAAAATGAATATATGTCGATAGGTAAAATATGTGCTTTTATCTCATTGTGGGATAATAAATTAGGACCAAATATTATAGCGACTTATCCCAAATTAATTAAAATCCCTTTTGATTTAGAGTTAATTTCATCAAAGATCTTCTTTGCATTTCAAGAATTTTATTATAGCGATGACGAAAAAAAGACTATTCAGAAAACATACTTTAATCTTACAATCAATGAAATTAATCGAAAAGCAGTTGTATTGTTGGATTCCTTAGAAAAAATAGAAGAGAATGATAAAATCCAGCAAGCCTTTATTATCGTGGCATTATTTCCTGCTCATCTTTCTGATCATGACCTCGATAAATTTAAAAATATAATCTTTGAAATTAATATGGAGTATACTACTGAAGGAAAAGTTTATTTTGACAGACATTTTGCTAAGATCGAAGAGATTTATTCCTTAGAGGAAAGCGTTAAAGATTCAAATGTATTTATTGATGAAGAATATCAAATTAATCATGCCCTTTTAGATTTTGAAAGAGGTTTAGAATTATTTTCACAAAACCAATTTGAAAGTGCTTATATTTTTTTAAAAAAAGCTTATCTAAAATTTAATACTGAAAATAACGTTAAACTACTATTAGAATCTCTTTTTTTCCTTAGTTCCACTTTAACTCAATTAAAAAAATATAATGTAGCTCAAACATATATTGAGAACTTAGAATTGTTATCCAGCCAACTTTCACATCAGAAATATTATGAAACTTCACTTTTTATGGGAGGTTTTTGTTTATATAAAAGGGAAGAATATGAAAAGGCATTAGAAAAATTTAGAAAATTAGAATCAATTGAACTCCATCATATTAATCAATTTAACTTCTTTTATTTTTATGGTCAGATATTAAGAATATTAGAATTTAATACCGATGCTCTAATATCCTTAGAAAAAGCATTAGAGATAATATCTAAAATAGAAAGTTCAAATCAATTCAAGGATAAAAAAGCAGATTTATTAATAGAATTAGGGCATGTGAATTATACTATAGCAATAAAAACAATAAGTTCGAATCAATTTAATTTAACTTTATTTAAATCTAATTTACAAAAATCGATTATATATTATGAAAAAGCTAGCAAAATATTAGAGGAGATAAACAATTTTAGTCGATTAATATTGGTATATCGATTGATTGGAAACATTCATGAATTATTAGGGAATTATGATGATTCTGATAAGAATTACAGAAATGCTCTTAATATTGCAGAGCAAATTAACGATGTTTTTAACCGATTACAACTTTTTAATTTAATTATTCAAAATTTATCAAAATTAGAGAGATACGAGAGGATTGTAGAAGAAACCGATAATATGCTATCCAAGATCCGTGCCTATGCTTATTTAGATCTTTATACCATAAGTAATTATCATCAACAAATTGGAGAGGCTCTATTCAAGTTAGGAAAGTATAAAGATGCATTATCTGAGTTTTTAATAGCGCTGAATATTTTCGATAAATTTGATGAGCCTATTTTAGAAAAGTTGGATGTGATTCAAAAAATAATAAAAATTTATGAATATTCGAATCATAATGAAAAAAGTAGATATATTGATTATTATACATCCCAATTAAAGCAATATGAGAAAATAATCCACCAAATAAAACTCCAGAAAGAAGATTTTTTTGCAGTAATGAAAGAAATTAAAGAATTTTGGATATTTGCTCTTGATGGGACGCAGCTTTATTCATACGCTCCAGAAACGAAATTTAATCCCGAATTATTTGGCGGTTTCTTAATTGCATTGCAAAGTTTTAGTAAGGAGTTAGCCACACAAAACCTTAAATCTATTACGATTGGTTCTAATAAATATACTTTTTTTAGTGAGAATAACTATTTTTTTATTTTAGGGCGTTCTGATATAAAATCATTACGATATAAAATTGAACAAGTTCTTATGATAATTCATAATGAATTTTTGGAGAATTATCAACATGTTCTTGAAGATTTTAAAGGAGAGAGCAACAAATTTTCCAATTTTCTTGAAATTATGGAAAAACATTATAGATTTGAAAATAAAATTTGAGATTTTGAAAAATGAAGAAGGTGAATAATGATAGAGGAGGGAAATAATCCTTTAGTAGTAAGCCTTGTTGCTTTATGGGATGATGAAATTGGTCCAAAAATCATTGATTTGTATCCTAATTCAAATATTGGCGATCCTGAAAGATTAGTAATACATGTTTTTACAATATACCAATTTTTTTGGGATCAACCGGGTTCTGAATTTCAAAGATCTAATCTCACTATACCTATTGCGAAGCTTAACAAAATAGCTTTAGCACTTTTTGACATTATACCCAATCCTAAAATACGTGGAGGATTTCAACCATTTATAGTTGTATTTCTCGTTCCGGAATATATTACGGAAGAACAATCAAAAATTTATAAAGAAATACAAATGAAAATTTCTCAAGATTTTTTAAGAAATCAGAATTTTTCCCTTAAAGAATATTACCAAGAAATAAAAAATAGTTTAATAATAACTGAAAGTTTTAAGGAACCGATTAGAGAGATTGATGAGTATTATTCCTATACTGCTGCTATGGAAGATTTTAAAGCGGGTATAAAATTGTTTCAAACCAAAAATTTTGAACAAGCTTATTCTCTCTTGACAAAGGTCCTATTAAAATTTGAACAAGAAAACCACAAACATTTAATTATGGAGGTCTTATACCTAATAGGCTCTTTATTAACCCAGCAAAAAAAATTTAATGAAGCGGAACAATATTTTGACCAGTTAGAGGGATATGCTGAAGATTTAAACCATGAGAAATATCTCGAATTAAGTATCTTTATGAAGGGATTTTTTGAATATAAAATGGAAAATTATGCGAGTGCGAGAAGAAAAATGGAACAAATCAATATTTCTAAATCAAAATACATCAATAAAATGCAATATTATACTATTTATGGGAAAATTTTACAATATTATGAAAATGATGAAGAAGCTTTACAAAATCTTTCAAAAGCTTTAGAAATCTCTAATACATTAATTAAATCAGATAAGGTAAAAAAAGAACGTTCTCAGATCTTGTATGAAATGGGCGTAATTCAATATAAAATTGCAGTAAATAGCATTAACAACTTAGGATTAACCAAAGTAAATGCTATTAGCCCTATTCTTAAAGAAGCAATAAATTATTTCTTACAATCTGCTGAAATTTCAATTGAACTTAATGAAATTGAGAAATTGACCTCTATTTATCAATTAATAGGGAATTTATATGAAACCCTAGGTGAGGATAATAAATTTATCGAATTCTATACTAAGGCGATAGATTATGCAGATAAGGAGAAATTAGTAGAAAAAAAAGTTAGACTTCTCAGAAGAATTATACAGAAACAAATTCGGTTGAAAAATTACGAAGAAAATATAAATTTACTTCGAAATTTTTTTAATCAGGAAGATAATCTGAGGTTTATTGATTTACACACTATTTCAATTCTACATTGGCAATTAGCTAATTCATTACTAAGTATGGGAAAAAAATATGAAGGAATTTCTGAATTAATGAAATCTTACGAGTTATTTAAAAATTTTAAAGTACCTGTTGATGAGGAGATCGAAATTTTAACTGAAATTATCAAATTTTACGAAGAAATGGAAGATTATGAAAAAGTTTCATTTTATCAAGAAAAATTTAATGAGTTATCTAAGAGCGTTGATAACTATTATAAAAAAGATTATTGTAATTATAATCCTTTAGCACCAATTAAAGAGATATGGATTTACTCTACTTCAACAGGGGTGGGATTATATAATTACTCCCCTGAAACTAAAGTAGATATTGATCTTTTAGGGGGTTTAATGATAGCCCTCCAACAATTTAGCGTGCAGATAAGTCAAGAAGAACTTCAGGTTATGGATATTGGAGAGGATCGATATCTGATTCATAAGGAAAAGGAATATGACTTCTTCATATTAGGACGGTCTAATTTAAAAACTCCGATCGAGATTATAGAAAAGATTTTATCTAAGATATATCGGCGTTTTTGGAAAGAATATAGTCAAGAAATTAAATATTTCCGAGGAAATGTGAGTATCTTTAGAGGTTTTACTAAGATAATTGAAAATTTAGATTTAACTTTAATAAGATAAAAAAAAAAAATTAAGTTTATTATAATAGTGCTACAATTCCAGCAATTAAAATTAAAATCCCGGCAATAAGTCCGAATATTCCTCCACATAACCAGCCAATTATAATGGCAACAATCCCCATTACTAATATAAATACTGCAGTAAATGGTATTCCTTGTCTACGAGATCCAAAACAACTTATTAATACTATAATTCCAACTACAAGTAAAAGTAATCCACAAATAATACCGTAAGCACTAAAACCAAAGCTAAAAATGGCAAGAATTATAAGAATAATTGCTCCAATTCCAGCTAATAATTTTACTACACCAGGATTTCCTACATCACTTCTTCTCGTCATATGATCAACTTTATTTTTATTTTTTTTTCAAGATAAATTTTTGTATAATACAATTATTTTTTCAATCGTATAAAAACTTAATACATACAAAACGATTCACTTTTAAGTAAAATAGACAAAAACAACAAATATCGAGTGAATTCAAAGTTATTTAAAATTATTGATGTACGATAAAATTACCGCATCATGGAATTTTCCGTTCAAATAAAGATATTTCCTCAATACTCCTTCTTCTTTGAATCCACTTTTTTTGAAAATATAAATTGACTTAGTATTTTCTGCTGCTATATGTGCTTCTATTCTGTTTAATTTTAAATGATTAAAACATACAATTTTTATTAGACTCAATGCTTTTTGCGCAAAACCTTGGTTCCAATATTTAGTATTTACCCAAATCCCAATTTCAGCACGTTTATGCTGCCAACTGATCCGCCATATACTTATTAAACCAATTTTTTTAGCCATTTTAGGTTTATCATCTGAATCTCGAATCTCTATAATATAATTGAATTGAATTTTGTCAGTCCAGTAATCTAGGTAGTTCTTAATTAACTTTTTTGCATGATCTCGAGATGATATTGGCCCGAGAGATAAAAATTTAGTTAAATTACTTCCTTTTAAACTTTCATGAATAAAATCTGCATCCTTAAGAGAAATCTTTCTAAGAAAGAAATTATCTTGATTTATTTCCTCAATTATTTCTGCTTTTTTCATCTGATTTTCTTAAAACAAAAGTTATATATATCTCTTTTGGAAAAGAAACATAAAAAAATGAAATCTTTGAGTGAAAAAGAATATATGAATGTAAGTAGAAGTTAAGTGCAAATTAAATTATACTAGATACAGATAACTACAATTTTTTGATTTAAAAATTTGAAAATTTTTAATTGTACAAAAAATAATACTAATTGTTCAATATAGATTGTTAAATAATAGAATAAAAAACAATTAATTTAATTAAGAGGTAAAGCAATATGGTTGAATTTGAACATTTAAAAATAGAATGGCCAACAAAATTGAGTGATAGTGGTGAAGTTTTACGAGAGGGGACCATTGATGGAAATTACGCGGTTATTTCAATTAATCGTCCAGATAGATTAAATGCTTTAACGGAACAGACCGTCTCAGAGATTGCCCAAGCTTTGAGAATTATGGAATTGGATGGTTCTGTTCGTGCCGTCGTAATACGAGGAACTAAAGAGATTACTAAAAAACCCGCTTTTTCAGCTGGAGCGGATTTGGCAGCAGCTTTTCATAAAGATTTAAGACCAAATATTCCAATGCATATGAGTCAAGCAATGAGAATCAGACATCGTGATTATGATGAATTTGAACAATTCGCTAAACCCTTAATTGCTGCAGTGGATGGATTTGCTCTTGGTGGTGGATGTGAAATCGTTTTAACCTGTGATATCGTTATTGCATCTGATCGAGCAAAATTTGGTCTTCCAGAAATTCATAGAGGGATCTTTCCAGCTAATGGAGGAATAACTCGAATGGCATCTAAAATCGGGGTTAACAGAGCGATGAGAATGGCAATGTTTGGTGAACAATTTGATGCAAAAACTATGCTTGACTGGGGTCTTGTTTCTTGGATGGCACCAGCGGGAGATGAATTTGAAAAACTCGTTCATGAAAAAGCTAAATGGCTGGGTGATATGCCTACGACTGCTCTATTTGTGATTAAAAAATGTGTGAAATTTGGAACACGTGACATCCCCTTAGGTTTAATGATGGAACAGTTAGGATTTGGTGTTAATAGTGCTAGCTTTGATTCTACAGAAGGAATTCTAGCTTTCAATCGGAAGATTAAATGTCCTAAATGCGGTGGAAAGGGAAAATTCGAAGATGGTACCAAATGTGACATGTGTGGCGGGAGCAGAAAAATAAAGGACAGCCCTCATTTTAAGGGTATTTAATTATAGATTAAGCTAGTATTTTAGTTAATGTTTTTTATAATTATTTTTATTATTTTTTTTTAATTTCTGTCTTTTCTAACATTATTCTCTAACCCATTTGAGCTTATAAAATAATAAAAAAGGTCATAGTTTAATTTTGAATTATAATAGAAGTTTAGAATTATTTTTACAAAAATAATAAGAATTCTTTAATATCAAATTTAACATTAAGTTATTGAAATCATAAATTAGAGCTTTATTTGATTTTTTTATGATTGATTATAATTCACTTAATTCTAAAAATAAAATTAAAAAATTGATGATTTGATTATGAAATTAGGTACGATTAAAGGAATAAATATAAAACTACATTTCTCTACATTACTTATAGTAGGATTAGTTGGTTTTTATGCAGCTACTTTCTTCTTGAGTTTTGTTCCAGAAGCATCTCTGGTGGATATTATATTAGTGGGAATAATCAATGGCATAATAATCCTGTTTTCTATATTAATTCATGAACTCTTTCACTCGATTATGGCTCAGCGATACGGTTTAAAAGTAAGCGAGATTGAATTATATCTTTTCGGAGGAGTTTCTAAAATTGAAGAGGAGCCAAAAACAGCTAAGAGTGAATTTGTAATTTCAGGTGTAGGACCCTTAAGTTCATTACTTTTGGGTATAACCTTTTTAGGATTATTAATTTTCTCACCAATTAATTTACCACTTTGGTTGTTTGCGACGTTCTTATATTCAGGAATTTCAAATATCACTTTAGCACTATTTAATTTATTACCCGCATTTCCGATGGATGGAGGCAGAGTATTACGCGCATATTTATGGCAAAAAAGAAAAAATCTTTTATCAGCCACTAAAACCGCTTCAAGAGTAGGTTCTTTTATTGGATACTCCTTGATGGTTTATGGATTCTTTCAAATTTTCTTATTAGGTATGTTTGGAGGATTTTGGTTAATTTTGATCGGTTCTTTTATCAATAGATCTGCAAGAAATTCGTATATTCAGACTTTAAATGAAGTGACCTTGTCAAAAATTAGCGTGAAAGATATTATCCCTCTTCTAAAATTAGAAATTCCTTCTGATATACTAGTGAGTGATGCGGTCAGAGACTTTTTTATTCCATACAAGAGAACAAATTTTCCTGTAGTGAAAGAAAATGAAATAACCGGAATTATTAATTTAGAAGATATTAAGAAAATACCTACTGAGCAAAGAGCGAGAATGATTGTTGAAAATGCTGAGAGACCACTTACCGAATTACCTAGTATAAGTTTAGAAGGTAGCGGAAAAGATGCTATGAGAACATTAATGCAGATAAATAAATTGCCACGTGTAGTGGCTGTTAAAAATTCTTACGATGAAAAAGTAATAGGTATAATTAGTGAACAAGATTTATATTCAGCATTAAAATTTTGTGAACTGTACCCTAATAAATGCTAATTTTTTTGGAAAAAGGATATTTTTATTTTTTTTATTTAAAAAATTTTTACTCTAGAAAAAAAATTTTAACTCTTCCACGCAAACATCCTTTATAGGATCGTTTTCTAAGAAGTTTATTTCAATGTTTTTTAATTTGTCTCCTAACAACATTTTGAAAGCATTTTCAAAATATCCTTTATTTACTCGACAAAAAGCTTTACCAAAACTCAATTTTTCTCGATGTTTAATTGGTTCTCTTAAAAAGCAGCGATTTTCAATAATAAATTTAACCATGTTATCTTTGGTCTCTATTTTTTTCACTTGAATAGAATAAAAATCTTTTAATTCATTTAGTAATATTTCAAGAGCTTCTAATATTTCAAATTCCTCCTTATTATATTTCATTTTTATTCTATTAGCAATAATCTCTCCTGGGCCAGAACCTATTTGATAGAGCATGGTAAGCAACATATTTTTACCAAAAATATTATATATTTTATTCACTAAGGATTCACATATAATTTCAAATCCGCCCAGTGAATTTAAGTGATTAGAGGGATTATATATTTTCTTATTCAATTCATCTAGCATCAATATACAATCCCCTTTTGTACTAATATAGCATTTCTTAAAATATCCTTATATTATTATTAAAAAATTGATTTTTTAAAAATTTATTTCAATCAAAAAAATTAATTTAAATATGTTGTAGGTTCCAAGAATTTTTAAAATTAAAGCAATATTAATTTAGTAATCTGTTTAAAACAATAATTTCGCATGAGTACCCAAAAGCTTTAGAAAATTAATAAAATGAATGAATATGTACAATAATGAAATTTTTGAAACTTTTGATGGTGACCTTGAGGACCTTTTCACTCCAGAGAATAAGTATACTTTTCTAGTCGGTGCTGGAATTTCAATGGATTCTCCTACCAATATGCCTTCTGCTATGCAAATTGTGAGGACTTTATTGGAATTCTGTACTCCTCCTGAAGAGGTTGAGAATTTACTTTCACTTAATCTTTTAAGATATGAATTAGTAGTAGAGAAAATTCAACAGATCTTTGATGAAGATTTAAAGTTTATGGATTATATCGAATTAGTTACCTCCGCAAATCTCATCCATTATTTTTTGGCTCGTCTTATTGTGAGAGGGTATTACGTCATCACGACTAATTTCGATTATCTAATAGAACGTGCTTTAATTAACACCCTTCCAGAAAATCAACGATTCAACATTTACCCAATTATAACTAAAGAAGATTTCCTCTCATTTCAGGAGCCAAAAAGACTGATAGAAACAGGTAAATATCCCGTTTTTAAGATTCATGGTTCAAAACGTAATATTATTACCGGAGAGCTTACTCAAGATTCTTTGATAACTACAATAAGCGCTCTTGGCCGAGAACGAGAAGAAGGAGTTACTTTTGCCATAGAACCCTATAAGAAACCAGCAGTTTATAATATAATGAACGATCGCACTTTAGTCATCATGGGATATTCGGGAAGTGATGATTTTGATATTGGTCCAATGTTAAAGGAGTTGCCGTTTCTTTCAAGACTTATATGGATAGAACACTCATTTGATGAAGAGATTAAAATTACAAAAATAAATAAAACAACTAATCTAAATGAATTAGGGAAACTGCCTCGTTCTAAACGGTTTTTAGCAGAAATAAGAACTGGTGGAGATTTTGATATCTTTTTAATTAATGCTCATACGATTAATTTCATTAAAAATAAATTGTGGAAGCAATTATTATCAAATTTAGAAATTTATGATGTAGAATCTGCTAAATCTAAAATTCATATACCAGGTTTTCGGGAATGGATTGCCCCTCTTTATAAAGATTTACCTATACTGGAAAAATATAGATTGGCATGTCAATTATATTATTTTTTAAAAGAAATTGATGCAACTATAAGATGCTCTGAAATTGGTAAAAATTTAGCAGATAAAATGGGCGATGAAGCAATTAAATCCCATTTTCAAAATTTCTTGGGAATGATCAATCTAATTCGGGGTAATTATGATCAAGCATTAGAACAATATTATGATTCTTTACGTATAGATGAACAATTTGATAATCTTGCGGGTAAAACAACAGATTTAAGCAACATTGGTTCAGCCTATATAACCTTAGGGAGATATGAAGATGCGCTTGAAAGATTTGAAGAGGCTCTACGAATTTGTGAGCAAATTGGAGACTTTGAAGGAAAAGCTGCAGATTTAAATAACATTGGAAGGATTCATGAAATTCTTGGAGAGTTTGATTTAGCACTTAAAAATTATACGGAAGCGTTACAGATCACCTCAGAATTAGGAGACTTAGGAAAAAAAGCGACACTCCTCAATAATATAGGGATGATTTATGGGGCTAAAGGAGAGTTTGATTTAGCACTTAAGAATTATGAAGAAGCGCTTCATATTACTGATCAATTAGGAGATCTTTATGGAAAAATTATTCTTCTGAATAATATTGGACGAGTACATGATGAGCATCAAAATTATGATACTGCGATAGAAATGTATGAAAAGACAATAAACATTGCCGAACAACTTGGGGATCTTTCAAAAAAGGCGGGATGCCTCAATAATGTCGGATCTATTTATCTCGCTAGAGGCAATTCAGAACTAGCACTAGAAAAATATAAAGAAGCACTTAAAATTGAAGAAAGATTGGGAGATCCACTAATGATAGCTATTTATCTTAATAATATTGGAATGATTTATGCTTCTCAGGGCAAATTAGATGCAGCCTTAACAAATTATGAAACTGCATTACAGATAGCTGAAGAAATTGGAGATAATTCAAAAGTTGCATTATTTCTGACTAAGATTGGAGGAATATATATAAATAAAAATGAGTTTCAAATTGCTCTTGAAAAATATGAACGAGCAGAAAGGCATTATAAGCAATTAGGAGATTCACCTAATAGAGCGGCGTGCCTTAGTAATATTGGAAAAATAAATGAAAATTTTGGTCATTATGATATTGCTCTGAAAATTTATAAGAAAACTCTTGAAATTGATGACGAGTTAGAGGATTTTATGAGTAAAGCAAGCGATTTTAATAATATAGGGAAAATTTATGAAATACAAGAAAAATATAAAGAAGCTATGAATAATTATGAACAAGCCTTAGATCTATTTAATCATTTGGGTCAACAACAATATGCTGAATATATTCAAGGGATTATAGATAAATTAAAAAAGAAATTTAATGATTATTCAGTTATTTAATATTTAAAAATATTATAAAAGTAATGAATTAGATTGAGTGGTCATTTAAGACCGTTTCAAATTCCTTATAATCGGGTAAATCTGTTAGGACTATTGCCACATGCTTCAAATTCTTATTTTTTTTCAATAAATATTTTTTAATAGCAGGGATCATAACCTCTGCAGAAATTTTGGCATTAAAGCCTAAATTTTCTAATGATATAGGATTGAATGCAATAGAATGTAAACCAGCTTCATCAGCTAACGTTAATGAATTCCAAATGCATAACATGATTTTTTTTCCTTCTTTTCCTTGACCTAAGGTAGGACCAACAGTATGGATAATATGCTTTGATTTCAAATTACCCCCTGATGTTTTTACTGAAGCGCCTGTGGCTACCATACCAATCTTATTAATAATTCGATTGCATTCCATTTGCACTTTAGCTCCTGCCTTTCGTAAAACTTCACATCGTAAATTACCACTAGGAAGTAATCTTGAATTTGAGGGAATTACTATTGCATCAAATTTAGAGTTTGCAATAGCATCAACTAAAATCTCTAAAATTGCACTGTTTATTGTTATTTTATTAATGAAAAATCCCCTGTTTAAAAAATGATATAAAACAATAATAGTAAAATTTCTTTAAAAATTTATCTTGAAGGATTGATTTATATTTAAACCCTAAGGATATCAAGAAACAATATGGAATCGAAATCTTTAGAACATTATCCCTAATTCTTTCTTACATGAAAAATC
Source organism: Promethearchaeota archaeon (assembly GCA_004524515.1). Next base: position 1,107 of record SDNV01000047.1, on the reverse strand, counting down.
TCAATTTAAATTAAGGAAAATATTCTTCAATATTTTCAGGCATCATTAAAATTTCAGAAACTGCTTGAGAAAACTCAATCTTAGAGATGCCTTCTTTATCCATCAAAATTTTAGCTAAGTTGTAATACTTTTTCTGCACATGGGACTTTGATACAATTTGAAGTTTATTACTAAAAGAATAAAGATTTGAATAGGCTGTTTTATAGTCATTATCCTTTAAAGCTTGTTTGGTATTTTTTAAATAATATTTTAGCCTCATTTTTGTATCTTTAATTTCATTATTATGATGATCTATTTCTTTTTGAATTTTGATTAGTTCAACTTTGTCCTCAAGGTTTTGCAAAATATGCAATAAATCCTCAAGGAGAATCAATTTATATATTAGATTATGTTCATTTTTTAAATGGATCAATAAATCTTCTTTTTTATTTAATAATTCTTCTCTTAGGTTTGTAGAGATTGCCCCTTTTTGAGCCCATATTGATTTAAAAACATTATCTTCTTTTTTGATTTTCTTAGGATCCACAATTTTGGCGGAAAGAATTAGTTTGTTTATTTTTTCATCAAATCTCTTAAAAATTTCTGGAGGGCTGTTCACTTTAATAAATAATTTCTCATAATCAATTATTAATTGGATTATAGGTCGCATTAATTTAGAAGCGGTCTTCTCATCATCTTTATCAATAAATATTGCTAAATCGGAATTAATTTCAGATATATGCGAAATTTTAACGTAATAATCTCCTAATCTAATAGATTTCAATTCTTTAGAACCATTAAAAACCATCTGAGAAGTAAATTGTTTTATCGCAGTTAAAAAACCACTGAAAATATTCATATTTTCATCATCCAGATCCTGGAGAAAGATTTTCTCAAACAAAAGAATTCCTGTTTCACTTTGAATAATAAATAGCGCATTTAACATGTTCAAATCCTTAAATAATTTTAATTTTTATCGTTAAGGAGATTAAACTGAAAATTTTTCAAAACCTTATCAAAATATTTCTTAAAGATAATATCATAATAGAGATATTTAATCTTCTCTAAAAAGAAAATAATAAAAATATATTAAGTCAAAAACTCATTGAATAGGTTTCTTAATTAATT
>SDNV01000183.1 GCA_004524515.1 Promethearchaeota archaeon | reverse complement strand
TTTTTATTTAGGATAATGTTTTAATAGATAACATTTCAACTCAAATTATTTAAATAAAAAATTAAAAATCATTATTAGATAATTACTCCCTTATTAGACAGCAAATAAAAAATCCTCAATTCTTAAAAAAGGTATTTTAAATATTATTCCTAATCCCAATACAAAAAATTCCCTCACTCTAGATATTTAAAGTCCACCATTTTTTTCTCCTTCCTATGACAGATACCCATAATTATAGTTTTTTTGGTCAGAAAACAGGGATGATCATTCAAAGCTCTTCTAAATCTGAACCCTTTATATTTATTAAACTACTTAAAAAAAAACTTAATGGAGCTTGGGAAAAATTATCGAATGGGGAGGGCAAGACTATTAAATTTTCTTTAGAAGAACTCATATTAATTTTACAGGTATTAACAAAAGAAACGGAATCATGGTCAAGTTATCATAAATATAAAGGAAACTCTACTCAAATTTCCTTTACATGGCAAAAAGAAAAGGAACAAAAATTAGAACAAATATTATGGATAAATATTGACAATTATTCTAAAATGCTTAATTATGCTCAAACAGAGATTTTAAAATTATTGCTTACTCACATATTACAAGAAAAAATTGAATTTGCAACCATACCTGAATTCCCTCAAATTATTGACCATAACGATGTTCCCAAAAAAATCAAACATGAATTATCTATTGAAGAAGAAATAGAAACAGAATATAATCAGAATAATGACCAATCCCCCTCTCAAAATATTTTAAGAAATATTAATGGCGATACAATTACTATAACAGGTACCATTAAAGCAGAAAGCCAAAAGGCTTTGTTAATTGCTTTTATGAATGGGGTTGAATTTTGGGTGCCCAAATCCGTTATTCGTTCAGATTTTGACCAAGAGAAAGAAAAAGTTCAGAGCTTTGTAATTGATAAATGGATTTTAGAGAAAAATAAAGCTATCGTATGACTAGAGCCATAAAATCTTATCATACTAAGAAAAAGTTCTAACTAACCTAAGATTAATGAGATGATTTTTCTTCTTTATCTAGTTTTAATTCAGGACTAGCAATCTCATGTTTTTTTGAAAGATCAAAAATGTTTGATTTAGACACTCCTATCTGTTCTATTCTTTCCAATAATGTTCTATTTTCAAAATCGGGTAATTTATTCAATAAATTTGGAGGTGATAACATATTAATTGAATGCTTATGCATAGCGGGTAGATTTGGTTTTAATTCTTTGATTAGGGTCTCTTCATCTTTAGAGTTCGCTTGAAAGAAAGGATATTCTGCTTTTAATTTGGTTTGAGAATCTATTTTAATTCCATTTTTTGGCAATGTAAATCTTATTATACGACAAGTGGGACAATTTATTTCATCAAGTCCATGGATACATGGCATTTTTAATCTTTCTAATAATTTTATTTAATTATTTACTCTTCTAAATTAATTTCTTCTTATATTTTTTTTTATAATTAAATATTAATTCAGGATTTTTTAAACAAATAAGAATATATCTATCAAGATAAATAAGTAGAATTTAAAATACGTTCCATTGAAGTCTACAATGGATTTAAAAAATAGTAAGCTTATTATTTATAGTAGATTTAATCTTTAACAATTCATTACCAAAAACATTCCATTATGACTAAAGGGATCATTTTATCTGGAGGCTGGGGTACTAGACTACGCCCGCTTACATGTACCATACCAAAAACACTTATGCCAGTGGTTAACAAACCAGTGTTAGAACGGCAGATGCTTCTTTTAAAAAGAGCGGGTGTAAAAGAAATTGTGCTTGCGGTGAGTGTGATGGCAGATGCGCTGAAATATTATTTTCGAGAGGGTGAAAAGCTGGGAATAAAAATTCATTATACTAATGAAAAAAGTCCGATGGGGACTGCTGGAGCAATTAAATTAGCAGAGGATCATTTAAAAGATGATAATTTCTTTATGCTAAATGGCGATGTTATATTAAATTTTAACTTTCATGAAATGTTACAATATCATGAGCAGAAAAAAGGGATTGGAACAATAGCCAGTAAAATTGTAGAAGATCCATCCAGATATGGTGTATTAATTACTGAAGAAGAATCTAATCGAATAATAAAATTTCAAGAAAAAGAAGAATTTACGCTCGTTTCGGGAATTGAAGTAAAGATGCCAATTAATGCGGGAGTATATATCTTAGAACCTGAAGTGTTATCCTATATAAAACCGAATAAAAAATTATCAATTGAAAGGGATATTTTTCCTTTACTTGCTGAAAATACTGAATTATATCATTATCCTATTTCTGGAATCTGGAAAGACATAGGTAAACCCGAAGAATTGTTAGAAGGTAATATCCTTTTAATGAATGATCTTATAACAAACCTTAAGGAAAAAGTTAATAATCTGATTGATGACACCGCTAAGTTAGACGGAAAAGTATTAATTTATCCTCCAGTTACAATTGGAGAAAATACCGTAATACGGAATGGATGTGCTATTGGTCCTAATGTAGTAATAGGGGATAATGTCTATATCGATGTTAACACGGAAATCAAGGAATCCTTGGTCTATAGTGAAACATATATCTCAAAAGGTGTGAAAATTGAAAAAGCAATAATCTCTGATAATTGTCATATCCATGATAAAGCAATTTTAAAAGGAAATGAACAAAATTTAATAATTCTAGCTTCTTACGTAGAAGTTTTAAAAAATATAAAACTAATTGCTTCTCATATGAATTCTCTCTCTGTTTGTCATCATGAAATTATAAAGGAGAATATTGAATGATTTTCAAGAATTTAAGATCAATCTCTAGTTTTCAAGCTGAATTTTTTAGCAATAAGTTCCAAATATGATTCTCTAATTGATTCTTCTCTTTTTATTTCAAAGTTTTTTAAAAACTCAAATAAAATTTCTGTTGTATCATCTAACTTCTCAATTGTTTTAGTTGGAATTTCAACTTCCATGAAATATTCATTTAAAATAGGAATGAAATCTATCAGGGCTTCAATTTTGTTGTTTTTATAATTGAACTCATAAAGCTCTCTTTCTTTTTTAATAGTAAAGATTTCTCTAAATCCTAAGGATTTTAGAATCTCTTTCATTTGGAGACCATCTTCAATTATAACTTCTAATTCCTTACGAGATTTAGTCGAAGTGTCAATTTTTTGTCCTTTATAGGTTATAAAATAATTTATTTTCTTTTCTCTATCTTTATATTCCTTATGAAATTCTACCGATTTACGAATTCTTAAAGCTTCATCTGTTTTTTTGAAGTTTCTTAGTTTTTTAGGCATATTAAAATAAGTATCTTCATGATATAAGGAGAGTTTATACATTCCATTTAAATTCTCGAATTTCTTTTTTAATTCATCAGGACTAGCGATTTTTACCTTAATTTCTACTTCGATCAAATGATTATCAATATTTCTTTCTTTGTTAATATCAATAATAATTAATGATTTTATATTAATTATAAATTAATATCTGACTATTATTTGAAATAGGAAGTGAATTAATATCAACGCTCAAGAGCTCGCGAATAAATATGGATATTTACCATATATGATTGAAAGATACATCAATTTTTTAGGTATGGATGAAACCATAAAACTTTTGGAAGCGAATGAGCGCCCTTTAACTCCCTCGATCAGGGTAAATACCTTAAAAATAGGAGTTCATGAGTTAAAAAAAAGATTAGAGAATAAAGGGTTTAATTTAGAACCAATTGAATGGGTTCCTTATGGTTTTAAAGTTCTTAATGAGCCACTTAACTTAGGTTCACTTCATGAAAATTTACAAGGGTATTTTTATTTACAGAATATCGCATCAATGTTGCCACCAATTATATTGGAACCTAAATCGAATGAAACGGTAATTGATATGTGTGCTGCTCCTGGAGGTAAAGCTACCCATTTAGCACAGATAATGAATAATAAAGGGAATCTGATCTTGATTGAAAGGAATCAAAAAAGAATTCCTGCATTAGAGATTAATCTAAGAAGAATGGGAATTAAGAATTCAATAGTTCTCAATTTAGATGCAACAAATATTTCGAGTTTGAACATTAAAGCTGATAAAATCTTATTAGATGCTCCCTGCACTGGAGAAGGTTTAATACGAGAGGATAAAAGTAGAAAAAGAAGTAAAAAACTAAAAGATATCAATAAAATGGCTTCTATTCAAAAAAATTTATTAGAAGCAGGTTTAAATTCATTGAAAATGGGAGGAAGATTGCTTTATAGTACATGTTCGACAGCTCCCGAAGAAAATGAATTTGTTATAAATGAAGTTTTAAATAAAAATTCCCAGTTTTTAATAATTAAAATTAAAAACCAATTTGGAGTACACGGATTCACTGAGATATTTGGAAAAACTTTTTTTAAAAAATTGGAATTATCACAGAGATTTTTCCCTCATATACATAACACTATTGGATTTTTTGTTTGTTTAATTGAGAGAATGTCTTAGAATATTAAATTTCAATCGCTAATTAAAAATTTCTTATTGTTTTAATCTCAAATAATTTCCTTTATCTACTAGATTTAAAGCCACTAAACCATTTGATTTAAGATTGGAGTATTCTTCTCTATTAACTCGAGATTGAGCGATAGAAATTATTTCATTTGATTGGTTAAAAATCAATAAAAAAACACCTTTCTCAAGGTTTTCGGGAATTTTTGAGATAAAATCCTTTATTATCCCATTTCCATATAAAATTGCTTTCTCTCCCTTATTATTAACAATAATATAATTTTTATCAGAAAACGCTTGCATTTGAAATAAGAATTCTGCTCCTTCTAAACTCAATAAAAATTTACTCTTCTTTATGAACCCAAAATAGACTCCGGCTGAAATAATCGAGATTTCTGGAATAAAATTATCAATAACTTTAATCCAATAATTAGGAATTAAATAAATATTGGGATAATTGAAATTCGGAAATATTTTATTAA
>SDNV01000003.1 GCA_004524515.1 Promethearchaeota archaeon | reverse complement strand
TAAGTTTGGAGCATATTTAAGACTTGCAAGTTTAACCCAATCTACGCGCGTAAGTGCTTGGGGATATGGAGATGCTGGATTGCCATGCGGCAGTCGAATTATTTTTGGCAGTCAATTTCCTTATATTTATCTATTTGGTAAATTTTGGCAAAAACATTGGCCAGAATTATTAATAGTCTGGGGTACCAACCCAGGAGAATCTATGCCACTTCAGACTATGCGTAAAATTTTAGACGCAAAAGAACAAGGTACTAAAGTGGTTGTAATTGATCCCAGATTTACGGTTACGGCTTCTAAAGCTGATGAATATATTGGACTTTATCCAGGCACTGATAGCGCACTTGCTCTAGGATTAATGCACGTGATTTTTCAAAAAGAACTTTATAACATTGAATTCATACGAGAAGAAACTAATGGGCCATATTTAGTGAGAATGGATACTGGAAAATTTTTAAGAGGAAAAGATATCGGAGAAAAAAAGGCAAATGCATATATATTATGGGATGGTGCAAAAAATGCCGCTAATGTCGTGAGACGATCTAATGTCAAATCCGCTTGTATTATTGGTACATACGAAATTAATGGGATTCAATGCAAACCAGCATTTCAAATGTTAATAGATTTGGCTAAAGAATATCCTCCTAAGAGAGCAGCAGAAATCACGAGAGTCAACGCTGAGTTAATAACAAAGTTAGGGGAAAAAATTGGTTCCACTAAAAATGTAGTTTTTTTTACCTATATGGGATTTACTAGAACTTATCATGGAGACATATCTCTTAGGGGTTTAGCGTCTGTGGCAAGTGTAACAGGTCACGTCTCGACGGCTTTTAGCTCTGGATACCTTCCAGCAGTACTTAATTGGGATCCTTTTCTTAAAGCAGTTCCAGATAAACCTTCTTTTCATCGACTTGGTATACTCAATCTCTATAATGCGGTTATCTCCGGTAAACCATATCCTATAAAGGCACTTTGGTTTGCATTTATAAATTTCTTAAACCAGTGCGTCGATTGTAATAAGATAATTAATGAATTTTTCCCAAAGCTCGATTTCATAGTTCAAACTGAATTATTCATGACCCCTACGGCGAAATATGCGGATGTATTACTTCCAGTATGCAGTTTCTTAGAATTTTCAGACTTTTTACCCCACCCATATCCTTATTTGCAATTACAACAAAAAATTATTGAACCTTTATATGAATCTAAGTCAGATGCAGATATTGTTGCTGGTCTCGCTAAAAAACTTGGATATGGTGAGTATTTTGAGGGTGGGGAAGAGGCCATGATTGATTTAATTCTGGATCATCCCTCATTAGATGGTGTTACTCGGGAATCGCTCCAAAATGGGGCTATGCTTCTAAAAGCGCTCCCAGAAGGCGGAAATTTTCCATTAAGTTTTTCAACTCCATCAGGTAAGATCGAGCTTTATGCAGAACAATTAGTAGAAGATGGTCAGGCCCTTCCCGTTTATTTAGATCCTATAGAAGCCCCAATTACACCCGGAAAAACAAAATATCCCTTAAATTTCATTCAAGGTCATAGTCGCTTTAGAACTCATTCCATGTTTTCGAATGTAACATCTCTACTTGAATTAAATCCAGAACCCATGGTAGAAATCAATTCAATTGATGCAGAAGCAAGAGATATTTCTGATAATGAATTAGTGACCGTTTTTAATGATAGAGCTCGTACCACACTTAAAGCAAGGATTAGTGATTCTGTCAGACCGGGTGTTGTAAATATCACAGAAGGCTGGTGGATAGACCAATTTAAAGAAGGAAGTGTAAATCATCTAACACACGATATAATTAATCCAGTTCAGAATAAAATCTATGAACCAAATATGCACATGAATGATGTAGCGGTTGAAATTATTAAATTTGTGGAGGGAAAATAATGAATAAAAGGTTAGGTTTAGTTATTGATCAAGAAAGATGTATAGGATGTGAAGCATGTACAGTAGCGTGTAAAATTGAGAATAATTCAACAAGTCATTGGATTCAAGTTGAAACCTTAAATGTTACTCAAAAAGATACTCCTTCAGGTAAATTCCCCGATTTAAAAATGGAATGGTTACCTCGTCTTTGTAATCATTGTTCTAATCCTCCTTGCGTAGGCGTTTGTCCTAATGACGCTCTCGTAAAAAGAGAGGATGGACCAGTGATTTTAATTGAAGAGAATTGTGACGGATGTCAAGCATGCCTAAACGCCTGCCCTTATAATGTAATACACTTTAACGAACAAAATAACATCATCGAAAAATGCCATCTTTGTGTCCACCGAATCGACAAAGGGTTAGATCCGTTCTGTGTAATCTGTTGTGAAGGACAAGCAATATATTTTGGTGATTTTAATGACCCCAATAGTGAAGTTTCTCAAATAGTTAAAAATAGAGAAACCTTCAAATTAAAACCAGAAGCGGGCACTGAACCATCAATTTTTTATTGCCCCCCTATGCCAAGAAGAAAATTATAAAAATTTATGCTTTCTCTTTTTTTAATTTTTTATAAAAATTTAACACAATTTTATGACGATTTTTAGCTAATTTTTTTGAATAATCTAAGTTCATTTGGTCTTTTAGTTTTAGAATTTTATTTTCCAAATGTTCAATTATTTGATCCATTCCCCCGTGATTTTGTAATGTGAAGCCTATTGTACGATATATCCCTATAGCGCCAATAGCATCTAATTTGTCCGCATCTGATAGGATTTTTGCCTCCAAAGTAAGAGGAGATATACTATTGGAAAAGGAATGAACTTTGATTGAATGAATTATATCATCTAACTCTTTTTCAGAAAGATTATAATTATTTATAGTTAAATGTTCCTTCGCTTTTATGGCAGAAATTTCCGCATGATTTCTTTTAAGATTATCTGCTTTTTCATCTATTCTGCCTATATCATGAAGCAGAGCCGCTATTTTTAACACTTTCATGTTAGCATTTAATTTTTGACCAATTTTAACACATGTATTATATACCCGCTCGACATGAGAAAATCCATGGATGTCATTGTTCTCCGAGTTTTCAAGTGCAAAATGCCTAATTTTTAAAAGCATTTCATTTTCTAACATAAAAGTGAAGTTCTTTTATCTTGTTGCTATATATTATATATTAATTATAACTCAATTATTAAACTTGAAACTTTACACCTTAATAAAAAACGATGATATTAGATACGATAAGATTTGAGGGAGACCTTGGAGCTGCGTATTTTTTAATGATAATTGGAGCAATCGGAATTATTTTGATTGGAGTGTATGTTATTCTTAAGATATTATTATATTTTAGAAATAAAGCTCAAGAATCTTTATCTAAAGAATAAATTAATGCTTTTTTTGAATTTCATTATATTTATCCAAGACATATCCAAATCCATCGGATTTATGAATAACCCTTTTTGATTTTTTATCAAATACTACCTCGAAAGAATAAGCAGAACCAGAAGCATAACTTTCAGCTAAAAATAGCAACACTGTAATCCAATATTCATTATTCCATATCATTGGCATGACAGCTTCCCATTTAGAAAAAAATATATAATTTTCGCTCAAACTTTTTGCCAGTTCGAAAAATTCCATTTCTTCCGAATTAAACGGAATCTCGGTTTGTAAGATATCAATCTTTTTTGAAGAGAATTGGTAATTTTTAGTTAATTTAAAGGATAATTTGGTATCAGAATTATGATTTTCATAAACATAATAAGTAAAGGGCAGTACTCCGGGAATCATCATAAAATTTTTTGGTAATCGGCCTTGAATCCAAAGTCTACTGAGGAATCTATAAGCTAAATAACATAAATAAAAAACTAATAGATAATTAGTTAGATTTGAATAGTAGATTTCTGGAGAAATATTATAAACTATCATATAGAATATTATAATTATGCCAGATGTTAGAGCTAAATAGGGATTAATAGCTCGATCGATAAAAAAGCGAAATCTTTTTTTAGAAAAGGGGTAAAATAAAGGAATTTTAGACGCAGCTAAACCATCAAGAACAACATGGAGACTATAAAAAATAAAGCCCACCAACCAGGCCAAGATAAATGATAATCCGGTAATTAAGGAAAAGATTAATCCCGAAATTGCGGAAATGATAAAAGCAGAAAAAAATGAATGTGAAACACCTTTATGAGTTAATAATTTTGACTTTCGGATTGAGCGAAAAAATTCTAAAAAGATATCAAAGTCAGGTAAAAATGCCATAACAGCTGCTAAAATAACAAAGTCTTCACCTAACGAACTTAATGCAAAAATAGCAATAAAAATGCCTATTAAAAAATGAGAGAAAAAATCCATAATTTTTCAGATTGAGTAATATACTACAAATTTTTAATTTTTAGTTTATTTTTTATAGGAAGCAGTCCTAGTGTCAATCTTTCACTAAGATTTTTTGAAAGATCTCATCCAAAATATTTTATTTATTAGCCATTTTTTCTTGAATATGTAGTCAAGGCACATCTCCATAAGTACAAAATATTCAATCTCATCCATGAGGATTTTCATGACCCCATATAGCTTTGTTGCATCCTTGACAACTAGTCCACATTATTCACTGTTCTTTAGGTATTTTAAGGGTATTCATATATCCACAATGTGGACATTTAACATTACTTTCTGACTCCAATTCATTCATGTTAATCACTTCTAATCCTTTACAATTCTATAAAAGCCAAATAATATAGCAAATATTAAAAAATTTGTACTTTAATCTATAATATTAGGAGGCAATCCTATTGTCCATCTTTCACTAAGATTTTTTGAAAGACATCATTCAAAATATTATATTTCTTTTTTTTTAAAGTAATGAGCAAAGATTTTATTTTCCTTACCATATTTTTTGCGCAGAACTGTCTTAAATGTTCCAATATCCAGTCTATTCTTCACTTTTTCTCATCAACACCCAACATCGGGTTGTAATTGAATTACACTGTCAGGATATACATTAAATTCCACATTGTCTCTGATTGGGTTAAATTTTCTCATAAGTCCATTCTCATCTGGACCATAGGCATATATCCCTACATCATCGTAAATATAGTTATCTTCAAGATTAACAAATAGCTGCAAATAATTATGTATGTATCCTTCGTTTATTGGAAAAAGCGATCCTTGTGGATTCTCAAGTTCCTGTTTGTCAACCATCGCTAAAGCTTCTAAAAATGTAGCATCGTCGTTTAATTCAACTTTGTATTTTTTACCCTTTTGCATTCCTTTAATTGGTAGACTAATATCAAAATTAACTCTTTTTATTTTAATTACCTCCAGCAAGCTTGATTTAAAGAGAATTTAAATTAAACCTTTTTCTTTTAATAGCTTAGGTAAATCTTTTTTAAGAGCATATGATGTTGTAAATTTCTTTTCACCATCAACTATTACACATTTACTGCGTAGGTTAAGTCTATGTGCTTCCTCAGAATTTAAATTTTTAGTTTCGTGTTTAATATATTTTATATAGGGTGTTAGCACAGAGAACACTAAATTCATGAATTGAGACCATTCACACGCACATGCATCCATAGGAACATATATATCAATATTTAATTTTTCTGGATCTAACGGGTTACTAATTAATTTTTTAATTGTATCATTTTTGATATCAGAGTTAGGACTTGCACAGCAGGTTGTACCGGGTGTACAACAAGGATTTTCAATCTTATTTATATCTTTTTCTTCCATATAATTACCTTTTAAATTTTGTATTAAATTCAATTAATTTATTTCCTACATTAAATTCCAATTTAACCACAACAGGAGTTCTGTTGCGGATTTTTTGCTCTTTGACGAGCATCCCACAAACAACCACATCCTTTCTGTTCCTGCATCATAATAGCTTGAGTAGGGCAGTTTCTAAAACAAGCACTACATTCAGTACACAATTCTGGATGTGCTATTCCATATTTTCCAGAATTAACTGGTTGAGGTAGTCCGAAAGGACACACTTCTCCACATAATCCACATCCTATACACGCAGAAACACTAATAAAAATACGAGGAAGTTTTATTGCTTGAGGAGCGCAACATGAAATCTTATTTGCTTTTAATTGTGTCATATTAATCTTTTTTATAGTTTTATTCTTTTTAATTCTTTATTTTAAATTATATAAAATATTACTCCAAATGCTAAAAAAATTAAACTTATAGTTAGTAAAACTTTATTGATTCGCGAAAATAATAGGTATTCTGTTTGAATCTCTCTAGGACTGGTTGACATTGTATATCCGCTAAAAGACATTGTAGAAAAAAACGCGATCCAAAAATAAAAGCTCAAATTCCATAGAATAAAAAGAAATGATTGATGTAATATCCAAGAGATCCCTCCTAAAATTATTACATTTAGGATTCCAAAGAAAACACTTTTAATAATAAATCTTCTTGTGAAGTTTGATATAGGTAATAAACACGCAATAAGCATATTTGTTAATATAATCCAAATGAATATTTCACCTATCCACCATAGTTTATTTGACCAATTTAATGCTAGTAGTAAAAATACTATTGCTATTAATGGCAAAAGAAATATTTTTCTCAAGAGAAATGTTGTATGCGTTATTCCTGCCCTGATACGATGGGAAATCGAGAATCTGGCAAGTTTCATCTTATCTAGTTTTTGTTTCGGTCTTTCTTTAATATAGTTCGGAATATCTTTGGACCAGACTGGACCATAAACAATTTTAAATGGAAATTCTTCTGTATTTTTAGGCAATTGTGGTATAGCAACACCACCAGCAGAGAGTTGGGGGAGTATTAAAAATTTTTTCTGTGTAAGATTATGAATTCCAGTTGCCTCAACAGCTTCAAGTAATTGCATATTACCAAAATCATTTCCACGAGCAGCACACCATACATTTATTCCATTAGAATCAACACATAAAACCCATGCGTCAAGCCCTTTTAGATTGCGCATTACTTTAATATATGTATATTCATAATTTGCAGTAACTATTATTGGCGAATGTTCATCTGGATTTCCTGATTGATAGATTCCCGGTTCTATTGGAACTCGATCAATTTGGCCTGTGAACAAACATCGATAAATCCTTAGTTGAGAGTGGATCCCTTTAAAGCTTTTAGGTTTGGGGCAGTAATATCCTGGAATATCACCAACCTTAACTAATTCCATAGCTTTTATTGATCCGTGTTTCCATGTTTTTTGTGCATTAATTTTAAAGCCGATTGGTTCGATATAATTAATAAACCATTTTATGAGAAAGGTAGTTTTTAATCGGAGCCTTCGCAATTTTTTTTTAAACCACCAACGCTTTATTTTAAAAATTAACTTCCAAAATTTTGATGGAATAAATTCAGCAGCTAATATTAATCGCCCATTTGGCTTCAATATGTCCCATGCCTTTCGCAAAAATATTTGTTGCTCAAGAGGTCTAAGTTCTGATAACATAAAAGTACTGATAATTATATCCTTTGAGCTCTTTTCGACTGGAAATTCCTTAAGTGTTCCTATTTGATACAAAAGATCAACATTCGCTTCAGAAGGATAATTTTGCATAGCATAATTAATCATTTGAAAGTTCTTATCAATTGCAATTACATTATTACCTTTTATTGCCATTTTCTTCGCAAGAGTGCCAGTGCCACAACCTACCTCGAGTATTAATTGGGAATCCTGAATACGATCCAATATCCACTCTTGAACTTTAAGATTTACTCCCTTTGTAAGAGCTGTAAATTTTGAATCGTAAGTTTCTGGTTCTTCTTCCAATTTACGCATGTAGGTTACGGCCATATTTAATCCACCTGATCTTTTCTATTTATTTTGAAGCCTCCCAAAAGCCACGTTTCTCAAGGTACCTTCCTAAATAGACTATTGAAAGCATAACAGGAACTTCCCAGAATAATCCCATTGTTGTACCTAATGCGGCAACCGATCCAATCCCATACATGGCAATCGCAGTAGCAATTGCAATTTCAAAATGACTTGAGGAGCCAATAATTACTGTGACAACCGCTTCCTTGTATTTTAGCTTAAAAAGCTTAGTTATGATTACATTGTAAGCAACTACAATAGCAAATCCAACCAAAAGAGGAATAGTAATTAAGAGCAAGAGTTCAGGATTTTTAAGCAAAACATCTCCATTTAATGAAAAAAGGATAATCAACGTTATAAGTAGTGCTATAATTGAAACTTTTTCTACTAAAGGACGATAAGTGCCATCAAACCATTGTTCTCCTTTAGATTGGGTTAACAATCTTTTAGATATTAATCCTAACGCTAAGGGGAGTCCTATAAAAAAAATCAATGAAATTATTAATAGCGTTGTATCAATTGGAATATTTTGGATACCAGTTAAGAGAACAACAATAGGGACATAAAGAAATATAATCGTTATGGTATTCAAACTGGTATTGGTCACATTTTGCTCTTGGTTCCCTCTCGCCATCCAGCCCCATACAAGAACCATTGCGGTACAAGGCGAGGCAGAAAGTAAAATAATTGCTACTACTAATTGCTCTTGACCCGGTAAAAAGATTCTTGCCATCATTAAACCAACAAGAGGAGCTACAATCCAATTGGATATTAAGGTTAAAATGATGGGTTTCGGATTTTTCCCTAGCTTTTTCAATTCTGATGCTTGGAGATTCAACATTCCAGGATACATCATAAAAAAAAGACATATCCCTATAGGTATAGATATTTGACCTATCGACCATGAATTTATGCTTTCGCTAATACCTGGAACTATTTGAGAAAGTAAGATTCCTATAAAAATGCATATAGCTACCCAAAGAGGTAAAAATTTTCCGAAAAGACCTAATTCATGGGGTATTAAAGCCTTATTTTTCATTTCATTTTTAGTTTTTATTTCACTCATTTTTAAATAACCTCATTTAATAATAGCCTCGAATTATCTAATCTCTTAGCATATTCAACACTCATATTTTCGATAAAAAGCCTTAAATTTTCATCAATTTCAGATAAATCTTCAGGAGACATCGCATTTAAAAGAGAAACTAGGTGATTGATTCCGGCAACTTCCTTATCACATGTGTGACCGAACCGAGGAGCCCGGCATTCATGACAAACACGTAATGCAAAATTTTGAAGATTTTCAATGTTAAACTCCTTCCCTAAGAGAAATTCTGCTCCAGCTTCAGAGGAACCACATAATGAAGAACGTTTTACCATAATTTCTCTAAATGTTCCGTCTTGATCAATTTTAGGTTCATAACTAGGTCTTCCGTAAAAGGTCGTGAATTCATCAACTTCTGGTATTCCCGTATCATTTTCTAAAGAACACATCGTTGGAGCATGAATGACTTGAGGATTTTTATTTCTGACTTGGTTTAGTAGACCAACACCTGGTAAAACACCAAGTATTAATGGTTTCTGAAGTTCTGCTAACTCTATTATGATATCTGGATGACGAACATATGAAATATATATATCGCAATCAGGGATATCAAGTTCTAAATCATCATCCAACATAATGTTAGAAGGAATGTCTGGAACGAGAATCCAAACTACTTCAAATCTCTTCTTTATATTTTCAAAAGCTCTTTCACCATACTTTCCATCTGACACTAATCCAACTTTTAAATTTTTAAATGAATGGATAGTCATAATTAAATTTTTTTTAAAACATGGGTTGAAATATTACTTTAAGGCTTAAGATATTAATAGAATCCAGTAAATTTATACTTATCGATTTGGGAGTCAAATTTATATTTATCGATTTATATATATATTATAGTAGAATTAAAAATTTTTCAAATTTTTGTAAAAATTGTGATAATCATGAATACCAAACGTAAGGCTGAATTAATGGATATGTTATGTTCATGTAATGGTATCTGCAGTTCAACCAAATATTTTGAGGAATTACAAAGTTCTGGGCAGAGATTAAAAAATAATGAAGATTTTTTAAATATAGCTAATTTTGGAACCGCAATTTCATCTATAGAACGTTTAATTATTCTCAATTCGTTAAAAGAAAAAGATAGATGTGTTTGTGAACTCGAAGCGATCCTTAATAAATCACAATCTACAATATCTCATCATCTTAGGAAGTTAGAGAGAGCAAATTTGATATTAAGTTGGAAAAAAGGTAACTATACTTATTATGGATTAAAAAGGGAAGAAATGAAGTTATTTTTAAAAATATTAGATAAGGTATTTAATTCTGCTCAATGAATAATAACGATTAATTCATTCAATACCATAAAATTTTTACATTTAAATAAGTAAAATAAATAAAAAAAGTTGGAATTTATTTTTTGCTAAAGACCGCTTTTCGCTTGGTAATGATTACTAAGGATGCTATGGCAATAGCCGCAAACAGCAGATAATGGTTTCCAAATGGAATGGCTGCCTCCTCATCATCGTCATCATCATCATCACCATTACTAGAAATTATGCTTTGTATTGTTCGAGCGTAAAAGAGATATGCTCTACCTGATCCTAAGGTAAAAACTCCTCCTGCTCCTATGTAATTGCCCAAAGCTGAAATTGACACAGAATTGACGTCATTACTCGTATTGAACGCCCATTCTGGTAAAGCATTACCTGTTGGATTCGCTGACTGTTTATATAATAATACAGTTTCGTTAAAACGACCATTACCTAATTGATAATTGGTTCCTGCGACAATATATTTTCCATCTTCGGTTATATCCACGGTATTTACTTTACCACCTGTAGAAGAATTCCATAGATTCTGTGATTTCGAATTACTAAACAATCCAACGATGCCCGCTGTAGGAGTAGGACCTTCGCATCCAGTTGCAATATACTCTCCGTCTGCTGAAATAGCGACTGAATGAATTAACGTTCCCGTACCATAATCATAACTCCATTCAGGGATTCCATTATTGGTAGACTTATTGAATACAAATAATTCATCCCCTGGATCCTGTTGCGAAGTCCCTGCAACAACATACTCACCTGTGGCTGAGATCGCCACAGTATTTACGGTAGCTGAAGTATTATAGCTCCACATGGGAACTTGATCAGATCCTAAGGTATAATCTGTCGTATTGAGGAAAAATATCTCATCTGCCGCCCATGTCAAATCCTGCGCTCCTACGACATACTTGCCGTCAGCTGAAATAGCCACCGAAAGAAAAGGCATAGTAGTTTCGTATTTCCAAAGATAATCAGCCTCCTTATTAGTACCCCAACCCCCAGGAGGGTGTGAATTATTATATGAAAGAATTCCTCCATCACCACCTCCATAACTTCCTCCAAGAACAATGAGTTTTCCATCTGCGGAGACATCTACTGAATTAATAGGCTCCCCCCAATCAACATAATATATATAATCCTTATCATTACCGGGATAAGGAACTGAACTATTAAAAAGATATGCAATATTGCTTGCAGAACTACCCGCAATAATATAACTTCCATTAGCCGAAATTGCTAATGAATCAAAGCTAATAGCTGCGTCATAACTCCACATCGGAATACCATCGTGATCAGATGTATTATAAAAAAATATATCACTTCCAGGAGTAGCATCCCAATTTGTAACAACTGCCATATATTTGCCATCTGCTGAAACCGCCACTTCATTCACGATTTCTACTGTAGTATCATTCCATCTTTCAGAAACAGCATAACCACTTGATTTTGGAATCAATGAACTTTCAATATTATCTTTGTTTTGCTCGTTCACAACCACGCTGTTAGTGTTTACAGAGGATACGGATAAAAAGCTAACAGAGACGATTGCCAGCAATAATAGAGTTCTAAAAATTAAATTTTATTTTGACATAATTATATAAAATCCCTGTTATATTAGATTTGTAATAGCATGAATTATGATTGATTATTTATAACCATATCTTTATTGAAGACTTCATTAACAAAATAGTACAATATACATAAAAAATAGTAAAAGAGAACTGCTCATCAAAGCATGTGATTCTTTCGTCGACTATAAAAACAAATGAATTTATATGTGTCATTTTATTATAAATTAAGAGGTTAAAAATACTAAATGGGATCTAATATGAACAGATATAATGATTGGCTTAAACAAGCTGAAAAAGACTTGGAAGCTGCAGAGGACAGTGAAAAATTTGAGCATTATGAATGGACTTGCTTCCAAGCACAACAATCGGCTGAAAAAACATTAAAAGCATTGTTATTATATTTAAATATTGATTCTTGGGGCCATGGGTTGGTTTATTTATTAAGGGAATTAAAGAAGATCATGGCAGAAACGAATGAAGAGAAAGATAAGGAATTTGACGAGGGAGAATATGATGTCTTAAAAGAAAAATGCCAAGAATTAGATCGCCATTATATACAACCTCGTTATCCTAATGGTTTCTCAAGCGGTTATCCCGCAGAATATTATAATAAAAAAATTGCGAGTGAGTGTTTAAACCATGCAAAATTTATCATTGGATTTGTTAAAAAAAAAATTAAAGAGATACCCTCATCATAATGAATTAGAAACGTTTATCAATAGAATTGAAAAAGAAAATCTGAAATTGATCTTACTTTATGGTTCATTGGCAAAGGGAACCTACACGCAACATAGTGATATCGATGTTTTATGCGTTTTTGATAAAGAATTCAGAGATATGAAGGAAAGATTTTTAACATCCTATAAATATAGCGAAGGATTAGTCCAACCTAAAACATTAAGTTATGAAGAATTTAAAAGAAGTCTGAAAAATGGTAATTCGTTCTTACACAGCATAATTCAAGAGAGTTACATTTTATTCAATAAGATTCCGGAAGATAAATTAGTAAAATGGATTAAACAAGGCAAAAAAAATTTAAAAGTTAAATTTGTTCCACCATCTTAAAAGAGAAGGTCTATTTATACAATTTAATTGAAAGCCTATATTTTTAATTGGTTTTCATCTGATATCAATAAATCCTTACCCACTATCCATTATAGATATACGATTATAATTAGTAAATTATTGTTGTATGCATTATAAGTATGAGATATTTTGTCGGAAGAATGTTTACCGTAAAATATATAAGTGATAATGGCGCAAGCAATCATTTTATATAGGCGTTTTTCCATTAAAATAATATCCAAAAAAGAAAGAAAAAATTTAAGTTAATTTATAAATGACCGAATTGGAGAGCAATAAGAAATTTTTAAGATTTTTTCGAAAATTTTTACCTTCAGAGATTCATATTGATAAGAATAATATCTTTTATCGAGATAAATACAATGAAATAATAAACTATATGAAATTAGTGATTGCAAATTCACAAGATTTAGAATTATATCAATATGTTAAACCTAAAGGAGCAATCCTAATCCATTTAAATCCGGGAACCGATGTTGTAGACTTTTTCAAATTAATTTCAAGTAATTATTATTTGGAGTTTTTTGAACTAAATAATAATGAGATATTAAAAACTCCAGAAGAATTTTTCAATACCTTTGATGCTTTTATTGATTATTTTAATAAACCCGAGCAAGAAATGTTAGTAGAAAAGCAATCCCGTAATGTAAAAGAGAAATCATCTAAAAAAACAGATGAGAATAAAAGCAATTTTAAGCGGTTAATTTTAATTGATCAAAAACCACGATTGAGAAAATTATTTAAAAAGAGAAGTCTTTTGAATAATTTTATAAATTTATTCCAAACCGAAAATAGGGCTATGGATTTTATAAACAGTAATTCAATTCTTATTTGGCTAAATTACAATTATAAGGAATTAGTGGAAAATGCAGAAAACATCTCTGAAATTTTTGATCTGTTTATAAAAATTCCAATGTTGAATAAAATTGAACGCGAGACCTTTTTAAAGGATTTTTCTGAAAAAAATCCGAAAATCGTGTTTGATATTAATGAAGTTCTAAATTATACTGAAAATTGGGAAGTTAATGACCTGAAACAAGTCTTAAAAATGGGTATATTTAGACATTTCTTAAATTCGGATCTCAACGATATCAGCAATGAAATTACGGACACTTTAATAAATTTAATAGAATCTGGTGAATTTGTATTGTCAAATACTCCTAATATCCCTGAAATGGAAAATTCAATTGAATTCAAACAGGATTTATATAATAATAAGAGAAAAACAGCTGAGAAAATCGAGAATCAAAAGGCTAGTATGGAAAAAATAGATGATTATATTGGTCAAATTCGAGAAGAAGGAATTTCAGAATTCATGTTAAATCAACTTTATGAAAATGCTGCTTCAAAAAATTATAGTGAATTATTAATTATTATTGATAAGCTCAATAAAAAAGAACCTCTTGAAGATCATGACAGAAAATTATTAGCTAAATATCCCTTTATTTTAAATGATTCTCCGAATATGGCTCAGATAAACTTAGAAAAAGCAAAGAAGCGTATTGATCTTATAAAAAGAGCCTTCGGAAAATAAAATAACAGAAAACAAGGTGATTTAAATATCAGCCAAATCTCAGAACAATAATGTGTTTATCAGAAGAGTAATTCTAGAAAACTTTCTTTCGTTTAAACGGGATGAGGTTGATTTCGAAAATAATAAATTTATTCTTATAGTTGGACCAAATTGGTCTGGTAAAACCTCCATCTTTCAAGCAATTAAGTTTGCATTGGGAAGTAATGAGAGAGATGAGCGCTATAAAAAATGGTCAAATTTTATTAGACATGGACAAAAGCATGCCATGGTTGAGTTAGAAATCCAAAATGGTGAGGATTTAATTAATATTAGGAGAAATGTTATTAAGGGTCAGTCCCCATTTTTTCTGATTAAAAAAAATACGGATACAGAATATAGCAAAGTCCATGCTACAGAGATTCAAAATTTGATTTCAGATTTAAATTATAATCCTGATAATCATTTTGCATTTGTTAGTCAAGGTAAAATTGACGCTATCAAGAGTTTAAAACCCACTGAATTGTGCAATTTTCTTGAAGAAGGTATAGGATTAAAAGGATTACGAGATGAAATCTTACAGCAAAAACATAACGTTTTTAATTTAAACACGGAATTAAAATCGCTCAGAAGTAAGAAAAATGTTTTAAATATTAGTCTGGATCTTTTACAACCCAAGCTTGAACGATTAGAAGAAAAACACAAATTAGTGGAAATTAAACGCAATTATGAGGATGAATTGCTTTGGGCTAATCGAAAGAAATTAAAAGAAGAAATTAAATATTTAGAGAGAGATTTTTCCAAATTAAAAGTAGAAATTGATGAAATTAAGTCTAAGAAAGATGAAATCGATAAAGAAGTTAAAAAATTCGAAATATTACTCTCCAAGACAGATAAAGACATCAATCGTGCTCAAGAAAACTTAGGAAAAAATAAGCAAAAAAGAACAGACTTAATCGCAAAAATACAAAAATGGCATCAGGAAGAAATTACAATTAAACAGGATCTTGATAATTTATCGCAACAAATCAGTAAGGAAAAAAAAATTTTAGAGAACCATACCAATCAAAAAAAAAGTCTTGACCATGAAATTCAATTAATTAAAGACAAGTTGGACGATATCGAGTTAAATATCGAGAATCTCATTAAAGAACAAACACAATTATTAGAGAAAATTAAGCTTAATAGTGAATTTGTTGATCATTATAATCAAATAATCCGGGAAAAAGACGAGAAACAGAAAAATATTCAGGATAACAAAATTGAAATAAATGCTATTAATGATGAGATTAACCAAATATTCCAGAGTTTTAAAGATATAGAGCATAAACTTGATAAAAATAAATGGTTTTTAGAAAATCCTACAAAAAGTCTATTAAAACAACTAGATTCAGAATTAATGAAAACAAATTCTGCACAATATTCCATTAATACTAAGAAGGAGCAATTAGAAAGAGAAAGATTTAAAAAATTAAATAATTTAAAATTACTCCAAGAAGCTTTACGGAAAAGGAGAGTGATTTATCCTCAGAGATCAAATATTGAAATCCTTAAAGATGAGATAAAAAAGCGGGATTTAAAAGTAAAAGGACCTATCATTGAATATTTAAAATATGATGATCACTTAAGCTATGCTATTGAATCAGTTTTAGGAGAAAGATTATTATATAGTTTTATTGCAGAAAATTGGGAAACTATGACTTTATTAAAAAGGTTAAGAGAAAATTATAATACCTATTGTAACATATATGTTCCCAGAAATGTTAATATTACAAAATATCCTGAAATCTCAGCCGAAGGCGTTATTGGTTATTTAGTAGAATTAATAAATATTATTGGCAATGATCAGGATATTAAAAAAGTTATTTATTCCAAAATAAAGAATTGCATTGTGGTTAAGGATTATCATAGTGGTGTGAATCTTTATAATAATAATAATTTTAAAGGGAAATGTGTTACTTTAAAAGGAGAGCAAATAATTTCCTATAGATATGTATATGAAACTCCTCACATAAAATCATTAAAAGGTCTCTTAAGTGCGGGTACTCAAAAAGAACAAGCGAATATTTTAGATTCTGAAATTAAAAGTCTTAATGAACAAATACTAAATTTCGAAGTCCGATTATCCAAATTAGACGAGCAAGAACGGGATCTGTTAAAAAAAAAAGAAACATATCATGATTTATCTTATATTTTTAATCAGAAACAAAGATTAACAGCAAAAAAGAATGATCTTTATGAGCAACGGGCGATTTTAGAAAAAGAAAATTCTAATATCTCAACTGATATTAAGGATTTGAATGTTAAAATCAAAGAAATTCAATCCAAAACAGATCCGCATTTTTTTAAATGGAATGAACGTATTAAGGAAATTCCAAATGAACTTACAATTTATACTAATGAGAAGAAAAATTGGAGCGGAAAATTAAAAGAAAATCAGAAAATTTTAAAAGAAGTGGAAATTAAACAAAATTCCCAAAATCAGACCGTCTCGCTTTTAAATCAGCAATTTGAGGAAAAGAATGAAGATTTAAAGAAGAGACATAAAGATGCGTACGTTGTTTATAATGAATTGGGAAAAGTGGAAACTAAGATATCCCAATTAGATAGCAGAATTTTAGAATTCAATGAAAAAAAAATTCAAATCCAAGAAAGTAAAAAAGAATTAGATATCCAAATTATTCAGATAAATGTTCAATTGGAACAAGAGAATGTCAATTTAAATTATATTCGGCAAAAATTAGAGGGTAAAAAGGAAGATTTGGAGCGGATAAATTCCCAGATTGGGCCTTTAATTTCAGAAAATAAAATCAAAATCCGCCCTATTGAAGAAATTCAACAGGATATGTTAAAAGTTGATAAAGACTTGATGAAATTCTTAGATGTGGATGATTCACTTTTAATTGAACGTGATCAACTTCTAACGGGTTTAAAGGAAATAGCTAAAAATCAGAAAGATATAGAAGCAGATATTAAAGCTGCTATGAAAACCGAGGATAAAATGGAAGAGACGTACTATAACAAATTTGAAAATGTATTAAATGATTTAAAATCGAAAATTAATAGGAAATTCAGAAATTCTGAGATTAAGGCATATTGTTCTTTAGAATTAATAGGTGATTTTGAAAATTTAGGGGTTGAAATAAAGGCAGCGCTTTCAAAAAGTCATCTAAGATCCTGCAGCGCGTTAAGTGGGGGTCAAGTTTCTATGATATCTATTTGCCTGATATTGTCTCTCCAAGAATTAAAACCTTCCCCGCTTTGTATGTTGGATGAAGCTGCCATGTTCCTCGATGATAAGAACTCAGAAGTAGCTTACCAAATGATAAAATCCACTTTAAAAGAAAATCCTAATATACAGATGATCCTTTTTTTACCAAAATCCTCGAATGTTTTATATCTTTTAGCAGAAAAGCTGATAGGAGTTGCAAGGACAGGTAAAGACGAAGTTTCTACAATATTTAAACCAAAAGTAATTAAAAAGGATTGATTGATGATAGTTAATGATATAACTGAAGAGTTAAATAAAAAGATTCAAGAAGTTCAAAAAAAAATTCTCTCGGGTGAGATTAAATTGTTGGATCTGGAATTAGTCACCTTATTTGATGAATTAAAAGACGCTTTAACAGTCCAAAATCTTGAAAAAAGTTCTTTAACTTACAAAAATGCCTGTGTCCTCCTTAATCAAAAATTTGACGAATTAAAGTCGATGCTTAGCTCCTTAGAATCCGAAAAACAATTTATCACCTATCTAAATTCAAATCCTTCTGATTTAGAATTGTTTGATCTATTGAATGAATGCTGGAGAAAAATTTTCACAATTGATACAATCTCATTAGACTTTTTAGAATTGAGTCAAAAAAGGTTAGGAATTGATAGAGAGGGGTCAATAACAATCGAACATTTACATAAAGCTAAAATCAAGGAGAAATTTTTATTAGAAATACCAAAACATAAATTTACTGAAAAAATGATGAAATTTTTTGATACTATCCGGGAAAGACTCCCTTGTTTATTAGAATATATATTTGAGGATTATACAAACCAAGAAATTATTTATGAAAATTTTGTTTACCTTTTGCATTTGCTTCAATTAGGCAAACTCAAATATTTAAAAGAAACTAATATAATTTACGTATAAATACACTCATAATAATGAGGAAAGGAAAAAAAATGAATGAGATATCAATCCTAATGCATATGTTAAGCAATAAAAATAATCCACACCAAATAGGAGCTACTAAGAGTGAAATCCTTCATACTCTAAATGTTAAAAATAAAAATAAAAGTGGGTATTTCCAAAATTTAATCACTAATCTATCTAATTATATTGAGCCGCTAGGACTTCAGATAAGATATAATCCTATAAACTCACATTGGTTTATATCTTATGATTCAGAGGTAAGTGATATTATTTCAGCAAATCCGTTTGACAACAAACCAAGGTTAGCTGCTACGCTTTTCTGTACTTTAGTAGTTTGTCTTAATAATCCTGAGGGAATATCATTAGTTTCTGAAATTGAAAAAATTAGGAAAAAAAAATATGTTCTTGAGGATTTAAAAGATTTAGAACAAAAAGGTTATGTAAAAATAGATAAGGACCGAAATGAAGTACACCTTACTCCCTTAATAGGATATCTCCTCGACCTAGAAAAACTCTTTGTAAAATTAGCTCTTAAAACTAAAATATGAAAATTTTCAAAACGTATTTATACCACCTAACACCTAATAGAAAACATATTAAAGTTTCAAGTTCATATTTGAAAGGTGTAATTTTTGGAGCAAAAAAAAAAATTAATTAATGGTGGAGATGTTTTAATTAAGTGCTTTCTCCAAGAAGGCATAGAATATATGTTTGGCATTCCCGGCGGACAATTACTAAATGTATACGATGCTGTGTATCGATGGGGCCGGGAAAATGGTATTAACACGGTTTTATTTCGTCACGAACAAGCCGCCGCTCACGCTGCAGATGCATACGCGAGAGTGACCAACAAACCGGGAGTCTGTTTCGGTACAGTTGGACCCGGAGCACTGCATTTAGTTCCCGGGGTCGGGACTGCGTGGAGTGATAATATCCCCCTTGTGGTTCTCGTTCCACAAGTAAACAGTAAGTATGCGGATTCGTTTACTTTGCAAGGAAACCTCGACCAAATAACAATGTTTAAACCAATTACCAAATACCAAAAGACCGTTCGAAAAATAGAAGAAATTCCATATGCTGTTCAAAAAGCTTTTAGAGAGGCTGTGGGAAATCGACCTGGTCCTGTCTTGTTAGAAATCTACGAAGATGCGTTTTTATCCAACGTTGAAGAAAAAGACATACCAATTGTCCAACCTGAGGGATACAGAGCAATTTTTAATCCTAGTATTGATGATAACTTAATCATAAAATCTTTAGATTTGTTGCTAAAAGCTAAAAGACCATTAATAGTGTCGGGTGGCGGAGTAGCAAGAGCTGAGGCGTGGAATGAATTGAAAGAACTCGCAGAATATTTACAAATTCCTGTGATAACAACTTTTATGGGCATAGGAACGATTTCAAATGAATCTAAATGTTTAATTGGATCGTCAATGGGTAATGATGTTGTTTTACAAGCAGCAAGAAGAGCCGACGTCGTTTTAGCTCTTGGTTGTCGATTTACATTTGTAATGGGCCATGGTATGGAGCCTTATTGGAAAAATTCACAGAAATTAATTCAAGTAGATATTGATCCATCGATGATCGGCCGTAATAAGCCTATAACCTTAGGAATTGTCGGTGATTGTAAAAAATTCCTAGAAAAAATAGTTAAAAACGCTAAAAATATTAAACAGGTTGAAAATAGGCAATGGCTCGATAAACTTATTTTAGCCAAAAAGAACAGTATCACAAGTATCATAAGTAAGGCATCTAAAGCGAGTGAACCAATTAATTCAAGATTTTTAGTAAGTCAAGTGTTTGAATTTATGGACGAAGACGCCATACTTATAGCCGATGGCGGAGAGATTGAAGCTTTTACCTTAGAACAAATTAACCTTCACAAACCAAGACCCCCTTTGTCAACTCTTATCTCAGCTTGTATGGGCCACTTAGGAGTCACTATACCTTATGGATTAGGAGCAAAATTAGCTAAACCAGAAAAACAGGTAATTGCTATCGCGGGCGACGGGGCTTTTATGTTCAACGTTCAGGATTTAGAAACTGCAGTTAGATTAGGTTTAAAAAACTTGATATATGTAGTTTCAAATAACAACGCGTGGGGATCCATGAAATCTTTTCAGAAATTTTCTAAGAAAAAGCATTACATCGACGTAGATTTTTCTGGATTCAATTATGCTGCCTGTGCTGAAGGATTTGGATGTTATGGAGAGAGAGTCACCAAACCAAATGATATTAAACCAGCATTGGAGCGTGCTAAGAATTCAAACAAACCTGCTGTGATAGACGTAATTGTTAAGTATGAGACTCACGAAATAACTAGATTACTTCAATCAGCATTTTATAATCTTGAAATGTAAGAATTATAATCCAAAATCATTTGGTTGAAGTAATAATATTTAATTTTTTTAATATAATGTCTGGTAATAAAAATTCTTAGATTCTTTTTTTAAAAAAAAATAAAAGTAGTTAACTTGCGGTGGTAATTTTTAAAATCATTTCTGCTACTTGGTTATTATATGATTCAATATCTTCAAACCCTTCGACGGTTTCTCCGCATGTAATGAAAAAGTCATTTATTCCTATTTTTCGTTCTTTGAAAAAATTCTCTATTTTTTTTTTAACTTCTTCTAGCTTCTTTTGTCTTTGGGTTTTATTCCCTTCTATTAGATCAATTTTATTTATACACGCATAGATTTTATCTGGAAAGAACCGAACGTCATTGAAAAAATCAAATTGTGCAGAAATATCGCGATCGCAGGAGAAAACCGCAATAATTTGTGTAGCTATTCGGGAGATTGTTATAATCCCCATTTTTACAACTGCTCTTTGGCGATCACCCCCAGGGGCAAAAATGGTGTGAGCTTTATTTGTATCATCCTCTCTAAAGACAACTCTATTAGGGTGGATAGTTTTGGTTTCTTTTTGATTAAGTTTATCTTCTTTTTCTCCTCCGGGAATAGTGGCTTCTCCGCTAAAATCAGTCTTTACAACCGTACATTTTTTCCCTCCCTCAACTTTTTCAATATCTCCTTTATTTAAATATCGGACAAATAATCGTAAGATTGAAGTTTTCCCTACACTGATATCCCCTAATAATCCTATATTCACCATTTTAAGTTCCCTCCAGTAATTTATTTAATAATAACTCATAGTCTTCTATGAGATATTGTTCTAAGTAAGCGTTATTATGACTGTTGATAAATCCTATCATCACTTCCTTAAGATTCTTGGCTCCTTTGACATATTTTAATATATTTTCTGGTTTAGCGTCTCCAGTAAATTCTTTTGCTTTAGACTCAAACCCAAAATTCTTTCGGGGAGGTAATGAGTTGAAGAATCCGAATGCAGAATATCCTTCATACTGAAAAAATACAAAAAATCTGGATTTTATATTTGTAATTATTTCTGAAAGATAAACTGAAGGATATATCTCACCTAATGTCAATTCTTCATCTTGTTGGATGACAAAATACGGAGATATAGGTGAAACTTGACTCCCGTACATTTCCTTTGGAGGCAATGATATGAACGGTAATTTTTCTTCTACAATTGTCCAGAGATCTTCTCTTTTATTTGCCAGTAAGAGTTCTTTTATCTCATCGTAAGCAAAATAAAAATCTGCCTGAAGAGACAATAATGAACTTAAATATACAGATAATGATGCAAAAGTAGCCTCTAAGAGAGGCTGTCTCCCCGACTTCTCTGTAGGTTTCACTGCTCCTTTCCAAGACCGTAATGCACTGTAAACATAGCCTTTTACATCGAAAAAGGCACCCGTTAAAAAGATAAAAGAGGGAGGATCCCCTTTTTCACCAGGGGATAAAAGCTGAATTGCTTTATTAATTAAAATATCCTCTAAAGCATCATCCTTAAATTTAGAATGTACTTGTGGCATTTGCAGCCAGGATTTTTTCTTTTTCGCCAATATTAACTACACTCCAAATATTCTTATAAATTTTTATATGGATGAAAGTATTAATTTTTTATGTTTTTAATAAAACAAAATAATATCTCAATATATTTTTTTGCTTCTGTTTAGAATAAGTACATTTTCATTTTAATTCTTAGATTTGATTACCAAAAGTAATTCTCTTATTTTATCAGTAATTAAATCATAGTCATTAATCGATGTTATATTAGTAATCTGTATCTTCTCGATTATATCTGAGTTTTTAAATTCAATATAATTCAATTTCAATTCTGGATGGTTTTCCTTTATTGGAATTAATGCTCCTTTTAAAAATATATTGATAAAGTCCTCAGATTCCTCTCTAATATTTCTGGATTCTGGATCGATAAATTTAATTTCTATCTGATTAAAATCAATAAAATTGAGGACACATAGAAGGTCTTGATCATCTTTGGAAAATATTTTTCTCTTAATTTTTGTTCCCTTAGATGTCTCAGTCGGGATTTCTTCTTGAAAATAATTTTCTATCGGAATATCATCCTTTCCTGCTATATTTAATGCTTTATGATATATTTCATCCGCGCTATGGAACGATTTATTAGAAACTATAGAATTAAGATGATTTAATACTTCTTTTAATTCGGAGATTTCTTGTTGTAACTCATCCAACTGTTCTTTTTTTTTATAATAAAGATTTTGAATTACACTTAAAATTTTACTAAGCTTTTGAACTTCTTTCTCCTTTTCTTTCCCTTCCATTGAGTTCATATATGTTTTAATAGAAATTAAATATATTTATATTAATTCTATTTATAAATATTGATCCTACACGAATTAAGTAATTTTTTCAAGAGGTTATAAAAAATGCAATCCATGATTATTACTCCCAACCCAGATGACCCGGAAGTTAAACTATTAACGGAAGAATTTAATAAAAGGGGTTATGAGGTTCATTATTTTATTCCTTCAACAATTAAAGTTAAAGTAAACATTAATAAATTTGAAGAGCGCTTTATTGATCTTGAACCAAGAAGAATGCTTGTAAGAGGATTTGGAGCAAACGTAACGCAAAAAATATTTTTTAGACTGGATATCTTAAGAGCGATTGAAGAATACGGAATTAGGTTAATAAACTCAAGAGAATCCTTAGAAATCGCAAGTGACAAATTCTTAACTTCCGTTTTTTTAGAAAAACATAATATTCCAACACCTAAAACTATAATATGTGAAGATCCTCATGATGCTTTGAAGATGTATAAAGAACTCGGGGGGGATGTAATTATAAAACCCTTATTTGGCTCCAAAGGAATTGGGATATCACGCTTAAGTGATCAAGGATTTGCTGAAAATGTTATAATTAGTTTAGGGCATTTAAATGAAGTTTTCTATTTACAGGAATTTATTGAACATTATAACCGGGATATAAGGATATTCGTGATTGGAGATAAAGCTATTGCGGGGATGTACAGAGTAAGCGATAATTGGAAAACAAATGTTTACGCGGGAGCCGAAGTAAAACCATTAGAACTCACCAAAGAATTAAAGGAGTTAGCAATAAAATCAGCAAAAGTCACTAAGACCGAAATTGCTGGTGTTGATATTTTGGAAAGTAAAAAGGGATATTATGTTATAGAAGTTAACTCAATTCCGGGATTCATGGCATTACAAAAAGTCACTGATATTAACATTCCTGAACAAATTATCACTTATTTTTTGAACAATGTAAAAGTTTAGAAGATAGAGTTTAAAAAAATTAAGAAATTTAAAAATTTTATATTTTTATACAAGATCATCAATAAGAGCTAAAATAAAGGCAATAATAAGCAACACACAGGCAATAATACCGCCCCCAAACAGGATTAGTAAAATCGCTAAAATGAGAAATGAAATCCAATGAAAAGGAACAATTTCATTCCCGGATTTTGTTTCCTTTCTTAAACCACATAAAATTGTTAAAACTGAAATAACTATCCCAACTATTAAAATAAGTATGATAGAAGCCCCCCACCAATGTGGAATAACTGTAAGAACGCTTGAAATACCCGCTAAGGCAAAGATTTGAGTTAATAGTCCTATAATCCCTCCTAATATCACAAATACTTTAATAAGAGATTCGTATTTATATTGCTCTCTTTCCGCCATAAAATTTCTTTTTCCTTTTTTTTTTGATACTAGATATAAAAATATTAGAATATAAAATAATATTCTTTTCAGTTTTGGAGGTTGGTTTGAAAATATCAAGGAAATATAAATAAAATTTTAAAATAAGGTTTTTGTTTCATAAAACATTTTTTTGCAACGTTGCGAAATATTTAAGTATGAGATATTGCATAATAATGTTAGATTGAAATAATTTGAAAAAAAAGTAAAAAATTATTGGAAGGTAAACAAAATTGCTTGATAAAAAAATAGCGAAGTATAAGAGAGATTTAGCATTGGCGAAAAGCCTTAAGAAACATAAATACGCAGATCAAGACTATTACAATGAGCTAATATCTAAGTTTGAAAAATTACTGAAATTTTACGAAAAACTAAAACAATATTTTGAAGTTTCGGATGTAAGCAATGCCTTCCAAATTGAAATAATATCTTGAAAATTTAGAAATTAAATAAATAAATGCAAAAAAAATCAATGGTGAATGATTATATCAACATTTAAAATAATAAAGGAAGAGGAAATAGATGATAAAGAATTATTTTTGGGATCACTTCGAAAAATTTTGAAAGAATTATTACATATTATGCCCGAAGTGAGAGCAGCAGCTATTTTGTCTCAAGAAGGACTACCATTAGCTTCAGCACTTCCACATGATGTTGATGAAACCCAATTAGCAGCATTAACTGCAACAATTTTATGTATGGCTGAAAGAGCTTCTTTAAATTTACGTGCGGGCTGCCTGGAACAGATATGCATACAATGTTCTGATCGCAATTTACTGGTTTTAACAGCAGGTCAAAATGCAGTTTTAACTGTTTCCACCACTAAAAATGTGAACATTGGTCTAATTTTTCTTAACTGTAAACAAATTTGTGAAAAAATTGCCTTGCTTGTATAACAAATAATGTAATCAAATGAAATAAAAGAATTCTATATAATTTTAGCATAAATTGTAAAACTTTGAAATTAAGGAGATCTTAAAAAAAAATTGAAATAAAATAAGAGACACATTAATGACAAAACTGTCCTTTAAAATTTTAGTGGTTGGAGCCTCTGGGGTTGGGAAGACTACCTTGCTTGAAAAAGTTATAAAACATAAACCTCAAAAAGATACCGCAGAAACGATTGGAGTAAATTTTTATGAGCATGAGGTTCTTATTGATGAGAAGAAATACAAATTACAATTTTGGGACTTCATAGGGGATGAAAGATTTGAATTTGTTTTTAGAGATTACCTAAAAGGTACAAACGCAGCAATTATAATTTTCGATTGGTCCAGAATAGAATCGTTTATTTATGCACCAGCATATCTAAGTATGATTCGAGAAGCAATAGAGTCGAATATACCATTCCTATTTGTTGGTAACAAAATAGATTTGGTTGATGATCTAGATTCATTTAATAGAAGTGCTATTAATGATTTTTTTGATGAGGAGGGAGGCTTTTATATAGAATGTTCAATGAATAATACAGAAAATTTCGAAAAAGCTATTTTAGAATTAATACATAGAATTAATGAATTAGATTTGCTTGAAGTTTTCGGAAAAGATATTAATTTAAAGATTTTAGTGGCTCTGAATATGTATTCCGAATTAACATTAAATAAGCTTGCCAGTCTTACAAATAAAAGCAAGGCCACCCTTTCCCGTTATACCAGGTCACTAATAAAGTCTGGAGTTATTAAATCTTATAGTAAGGAAAAAGAAAAACAACCAGGTTCTATCAAGAAGAAATACTATACGACCGATTTTGATTTAGATACTAATTTGAAAGATATAGATTTTAGTAATATGGAGAATAAATCAAGTAAGGAAATTTTTTCTTTAAGGGGGGAACTAAATAGAAAATTATACACTATTTTGATTTATGAACAATTCAGTAAAATGTTAAATAGCCTTACTGATAAATTTCCGGGAGGAAGACGGACAACCACCCCCATAATTTTATCTTCTCTAATGGGAACTAAGAGGAAAAAAAATGTGAGTAAAATCATTGATCTATTTATAAAACTTTCAATTAATTTACGATTTTTAAATGAAAATCAATATAATAAGCTGGAATCTTTAAAACACGAATTCTATCTAAAATTCAACAAAATTTTAGAAGAAGATGATGGTTCAAAGAAAAATTATGTTTATATGGATGCTGTCTTACCGATTTTACAATTAATGGAGCAAGAGGGATTTCAACATAAAAAAGATCCAGATGTACTTAAAAAATTAACTGAGCAAATCGATAAGTTAAGATAAGAAAGGAAAAATAGAAAAGATTAATGATAAATTAAATAAAAGAATTTCACAATCCTAATTTAAAGTTATCTATAATCAATTTTAATAATTTTCGCATTTAACAAATAATTAATATTAAAAAATTAAATTTCATAAACCTAAATAAAAAAGGAAGTGTAATAAATATGAAAGATTTTAAAGGTAAAGTGGCAGTTATTACGGGTGCTGCCAGTGGTATTGGCCGTGGAATTGCCAATAGGGCAGTTAAGGAGGGAATGAAAGTGGCATTAGCCGATATAGAAGCAGAGGCATTATTTCAAACCGAGAAAGAGCTTAAATCTTCTGGAGCAACTGTATTATCAGTCTTGACAGATGTTTCGAAAGCAGAGGACATTGAAAAATTAGCTCAAAAAACAATTGAAGCGTTTGGAGAAGTACATTTGCTATTTAATAATGCGGGCACTTCTCCATATGGCATCACTTGGGAATGTTCCCTTTCCGATTGGAAATGGATTATGGATGTAAATTTATGGGGAGTAATTCATGGGGTTCGAACCTTTATTCCTATCATGCTCAAACAAGACAATGAATGTCATATCGTAAATACAGCATCTCTTTCTGGTCTAATGGCGAATGAAATTGGACAGGGAATGTATATAGTGACAAAATATGGAGTTATAGGTCTTACAGAAATCATAGCTAAGGAACTTTCCCTATTAAAATCAAAAATTAAAGTTCATGCTCTTTGTCCTGGAATGGTCAAAACAAGAATTATTGATTGCGAGAGAAATCGTCCGGCTGAATTTTGTGATGATATTACTGAACATTTAGATCATCCTGAATTGAAACCAATTTGGGAGGCAATACTTGGATTAGGGGAGGGCGGAGAATCTCCTGATAAAGTAGGGGATATTGTCTTTGAAGCAATAAAGGAGGATGTTTTTTATATTCTGACCGACACAAAACTGTATTATAGGAGAATGATCCAAACCCGAAATGAGGAAATTATGGAGGCGTATAAACAAAATAAACAAATACACAAAAGTTTGGAATAGAGTTCATAACTTATACAATTCTTGATTTATTCGAGGTAATAACGCACAAATTACAGCTTGAGACAAAATCTCGGTTCTTGAGATAATTCCTTTACTTAAAAAACTAATGGCACCCGCTTCATTTTTCAGATTCATATTATGTGCAAGTTTTCCCATAACCTCACCAATTTCTTTTTCTTTATTGGAAATGATCTCATCGATAAGTCTCTTTGGATATTCAAAAGCAATTCCCGAACCTAATGAAATCTCTCTATTCTCATCCATTATGACACAAAATTGAAAATCCATATATTTTGATTTAGCAAGGGGTATATGAACTAGACCAGCCTCAATCCCTACTCCAAAAATCTCATTATCTGTTAGATCTTTATTAATAAGATAATTTAAGGCACTCTCTGCTCTATTTTTTGCTCCGGTAAGAATAAATTCCATACCAATAGGTTGATTTGGAACTTTTGAATCTGCTTTTATTTTATAAAGCTCACAATTTTCATAATAATTACTAAATCCAATTTTAACAGCATTTATTTTGGTGGGATTAAGGGAACCCACGCAAATTTTAATTTGACCCATTTTTAATTCAGTTCTAATTTGTTATTTAAAGTTATAAATTCTGAAATATATCTTTAAATACAATAATTATTATTGTTTATCTATTATAATTTAGTAAATAATTAGGTGATATTATGGGGATAGAAGAACTATCTGAATTAGATATACTTCATGGAATTTTTACAACTTTATTTGTAGTAGTATCTTTATTAGTGGGTTTAAGGATTTTGTTCAAATATTTTGAACATAGACGCACTGAATTGATTACAGTGGGACTTGCATGGATGGCTATTTCAACTCCATGGATAGGCAATTCTCTATCATTTTTAGTGTATATACTATTCGGGTATAGACTAGAATTAGTGCCCTATCTTTTTATGGAAAATGCTTTTATTCCACTTGCATTGATATGTTGGATCTATTCGTTTAGTACCTTAGTATATCCGAGACTTGTGAAAAAATTAACAATAATTTTTGCCTTGATTTGCATTCCTTATGAGATTTTTCTAATTGGAGCATTAATTATCGCTCCTGAAATGATCGGGACTTTAGAGGGTATGTTTGATAGTAGTCATACAATTATTCCTAATGCATTTAGGGTTTTTGGAATATTTGTAGTTTTAATTACTGGAATTATCTTTGCTAAAACATCAATGAAATCAGAAGACCCTTCAGTACAATGGAAAGGACGATTTCTTTTAATTGGAATGATATCTTTTACTATTGGAGCTTTATTAGATGCGGTTTTAACATTCACTCCCTTAGAATTAGTACTTGTAAGATTATTGCTAATATCTAGCTCAATTGAATATTATTTGGGATTTTTTTTACCCGATGTTATGGCAAAAAAGTTAATTAAGAGAAGTTAAAAACTAATTTTTCATTTTTTTTTATAATTATAAATACCCTAGTATAAGACTTTATTAAATAATTTTAGATATAATATTAAATTGATTTTGAATATACAATGAATAGAAATTTCAGAATTAGCTTAATAATTTTATTTTTAATTTTAAGTTATATTTCTCTGTCTTTTTATTTCTCTTTTAAGAAAATTTATCTCTATTATTCTATAGAGATAATAATCAGCAGGATTTTAACCATTATATTTTTAAATCTGTTTTTTATTTCACTTATTTTTTTATTAAATTTTAAGTATTATAAGCAAGTTTTTAAATACGTTCTAATATTCGTTATAGTGTCTTGGATTATAATATATGTAATGGCATTAATTCCATCTTCAAGGTTATTGTGGGATATATGGGAAATATTGACTCTCCTCTCATTTTCTATGATAGCTGCTGGATTAATATTGTATATTATCTATTATATTAAAAAGATTACCGCAAAATATGAAGTTGCGACGATTTTAGGGAAGTACCACATTCACGAGGGACTTGTAGGAGTTCTTTTTCTGATAATTGGAGTTTTATTATTAATTTTACGCTTATCTCTCCTTTATTTAAATCATCCTTTTTACAGGAGATTAAGCTTTATATTGATATCTGTCCAAATCTTCTCATATATATTTTTATATCTGGGTAGTTTCTTTTTCTTCCGAGATTGGCGTGATATACTTCATTTAAAATTTATTGAAATTAAGACCAAATATAATAAAAATAAATTAAATAAACGAGTACCAATTTTTAATAACATAAATATAGAAGATTTGCATTTTTTTCAATTGCCTAAGCTTATAATGTATCCTTTTGGGATTATCTTAACTGTTCTTTCTATAACTTTGGTCATTTATGGCATGGAAGTTATACCCACTCAAATCTTCAGTGCAAATGAGGAATATATCGTTCATTTAGGATATTTATTGTGCATTCTTGCAGGAGGAATGATTGGAATTGATTGGTTAAGGTTATTTAAAAGGTTTTATCCTGAAATCTACAAGCAAATTCAAATAAATATAGAAACACTAAAAAATTAAGATTTTTTATAATCTGTATTGAAATATTATGTATTTTATAACAGATTTATATTAAAGTCTTCTTTTAGAATCCTAAAAATTTTATTCATTGGTAATCCTATCACATTTGAGGGAGATCCTTGTATTGACTCAATAAAAAGACTTGCTTTTTCTCTGATAGAATAGGCTCCAGCTCTTTCTTTCCATTCTTCTGTCTCAAGGTACCCCCATATCTCATCCTCAGTTAAATCTAAAAATTTTACTTTGGTAGAATCATAGTCTTTTATGAGTTTAGAATTGTAGGTTTCTGTGACTGTTATTCCTGTAATTAAATTATGAGTTTTTCCTGCTAGTTTTTTTAAAATATAAAAAGCATGCTCTTTATCACGAGCTTTCCCAATAATTTCACCATTTAATTCGACGATAGTATCTGCGGCTATAATAATAGCATCATTACCCTCATTAGCTAACATTTCTTTAGCGTTTAAGACCTTTGCTTGAGCTAACTTTTTAACCAATTTAACCGGATCAGAAATTTCGTTTTTAAATCTTTCTTCATTAATAGTTGTAACCAAAATTTCGAAAGGAATTTTTGCTCGATTCAGGATTTTTTTCCGGTCAATGGATTTTGATGCTAAAACAATCGGTTTCATTTTTCTTTAGTTTATAAGAATTATTATTTCTGAATTTTTTATCGTAAATTTTATTTATTATTTCTAACCTTTTAATCTCAAACGTACTCAATTAATTAAATAATCTGTTAATTTTCAAATGTTTATTAGCATTTTTTATTTATGGTTTTTGTTGTTGTTATTTTCTTATTTTATTATCCTTTTCGGATTTTTATATTTTTCATATAAATCTGATATCCTCAATAATATTTTAGGATTTGGAGCCTTATCTTTTGTCTTTATAAATATACTCTTATTTCTGACATTAATGGTCCAAGATGAAGATCTTCATCAGGAAACACTACCCCTTTTTACTTTTACTCTTTTAATCCCCATACTATTAATTGGAATCACTATCTTTGTTTCCACATTAATAGTGGGATTTTTTAGATTAAATAAAAATAATAAAGATTTCACGGAATTAGAAAGTAGAATGGAAAAGAAATTAAAAGACATGAGCAAAGTAAGATTTGATATTATTAGAAAAATAAATCATGTTATCATTTTTATTGGTTTATTTGTTGTCTGGTATTCAAGTTATAATATTGTCAAAGACAATACTCAAAATGAAGAAAGGAATAATATAACTATTGATCCTAAAATAACCAATATGCTATATTTATATTTTAGAATATTAACCAAACCTAACTCTATTGAGAATGTTATGTTCAGCCTTGAATGGTTTTATTATGTGCTCTTCTTTTTTTTCTATATTTTAACTCTAATAATGCTTGCAAATGAATTTAGCCGTAAAACAAAGTACATATCATTCCCTTTAAATTTAGTAGGGTTAATAATATCTAAAGAAGAAAAGAAAACATACTGTACCTATCTTTATTTTGGAATAGGGCAAATGTTTGCTGCCTTTCTATGTCCCCCAATGGTCTTTTTTGCCATTTTAGGGATGAGTTCCATTGGAGATTTAATGACCAGTCAGATTGGTATTAGATATGGTAAACGCCATATCTTATGGAATTCTAAGAAAACCTATGAAGGTACAGCAGCAGGTACTATTACCTCTTTCTTAATAAGTGTACTTTTTATTGGTCCGTTATATGGAATGATTTTAGCTCTCACATTCATGGTTATAGATTTATTAACAAATAAACCAATAAATTTATCAGATAACTTGTTAATTCCAATAGGATGCGCTCTCACATACATTTTTATTCGTTATATTTTTGACATAGATTATTTCTCGATAATTTTACAATTTTTTTAAAAAAAGCTTATATTAATAGGAAAATTCAAATTTCATATATTTTTAAAGTTAGACTCATTTTAATTTGATAATTAATTTTGAGAGTATAATATTCTCTATTGCTTAAAAGAAATAATATTGGGGAAAAATAAACTGATAAGGAATGACATCAAAAACAGCGAATAAAGAACAAGAAGAATCCAAAATTAAGAATGAAAAAGAATTAGGTTCTAAAGATAAAAAAATCGATTTAGATTATATAGATTGGATTTTTGATAAAGGATGGTTGAGAACCAAGAAGTAAAAGAATATTCTTAATCATATTCAAAACAACTTTTATAAATATTAAAATATTGGTAAACAAAAAATACGTAATCAAAAAATAATAAAGCCTTCCTAAAAAAATGGATATTTTCTCATATTTACCCGTCATAATCCTATTTCTTATATTTGGTTTTATAATGTTGATCCATATAATAAAAACATGGGACTCTGAAAAAAAGAGTTATAAGAAGATTAACGAGATAATTTATACTATATTAACCTTCGCCTTTGCTATTTATTATCCTTTTTTAATATTAAGATTTGGTAAAAATAAAAATGGAATTATACTTCCTAATGCAGTGGATGAATTAACCCTTTTAGGAAATATTTTTATTGTTGGAGTAATGATATGTGTTTCATTATGGGGGATTTCCGCTAAAATAAGAACGATTAGAAATCCGGATCTTTTGATCGATCAGAATAATTATGAGGTTTTTTGTAAGGAATTCTTAAAAGATTATAACGAAAAAAGTCAATTAAAAAGAAGAATCACCCACATTCTTCCTGGAGCAGTTGTTGGTGTATGTGTTATCATTGTATATTATTTCTTTTTTGGATTATTAGGAAATTCCTGGAGCGATTATGCCATGTTTATTGTAATTATTATTGGTGTTGATTTTGCATTAACTTTTATCGCTCAAGATTTAATTCGCTTATTTGATTTTAGCTATATGCCTCCAACTGCAATAAAAATGTGTAAATCAGGTTTAACTCCTGAAGAATTGGATTCTTTTTCAAGCACATCTGTAATGGTTTTCTCTTTTGGACCATTTATATTTTTTAGTTTTCCAATATTTTTTATCGTTCTTCTTATTACATCTGTAGCTGATGCCATGGCATCTATGGTAGGAATATTAACTGGAGAGAAAAAACATCGTTTTCCAAAAAGCACCAATAAATCTATTGAAGGATATATTAGCGGATTTATTTTTACTTTTATTTGTACAGTATTTGCTGTAGTTTTTTCAAATTTTTTTCAGTTATCAAACTGGAGTTTTGAATTAACCTTATTCATTGCTTTAATTCTCTCAGTTGTATTTGTTTTCATAGATCTCATCACGAGCAAAATAAATTTACAGGATAATTATTTAAATCCATTTATTATTGGACCAGTTCTTATAATAATACTTATCTATGCAAATATTTCTGTATTTTAAATTATTTAAGTATTTTTAACAGATTAGACGGATAAGATTATTATTTTATTAAAAATTACACTATAATGAAAAAAATTAATATCTATTCTTTTCGCAGATATAATTATAAAGCGAGAATCTTGATCTAAATTTCAGGTGAAAATTACTATTCCAAAAGAAAATGTAGATTATGAAGCTGAAATTCTTGAATATATTAAAAAAAAAACTGATGGAGTCACTATCACGGATATTGCGGAAGATACGGATTTTTCAAGGAATACCGTTTCTAAATATGTTTCGATTTTAGGACTCAAGAAAAAAATATTCAGCAGGAAAGTGGGTGCATATAAATTATATTTTAACGCAGAAGAAATTTCTTTCCCAAAATTATTTACCATCGCCTATTATAAAGGCTTATTATCAGGATTAAAGCGCAATTTTCCAGATTCAGAAGAGATTTTTAAGGAGATAGGGCGTAATTGTTATGAATATATAGATTTTTCATTGGGACCAATGATTTCTAAAGAATTAAAAGGACTTAAGGTGAATCGTCTAATAAAAATATATTATGAAGTATTTGGGAGGTTTTATCCATCATATGAAGTAGCTCAACCATTAATTGATATTTCAGTTCAAAATCTCGATGAAAATAATACAAGAACTATACTTAAATTCTCAAATTCAGAATTTTTACAAACAACAGATGATTTTTTACTTCATGCTTACATTATCGCAGGATTAATTGAAGAACTTTGGGTGAAAGAAGTAGGAAGGAAAATTAAATGTAATGTTGGGAAGGTTCATATTTCTGAGAAAAAAGAAGAATCCTTTTATGAGCTATACCTCGATGTTGATAAAAGAAAGTTTTAATACTTAGCATAAAAATCTAGTCCTTCTTAAAAATTAGGTAAAGAAAATCCATATTATTTAAAAGCATGATAACTAAAAGTATATCTCCTTAGGGTATTATTGCTATAAACTATCTCAATAGGCAGATGATAAAATATTGACAGATTTTCAAAATCACAATGTATAATAGATAACTAAAGAATTTAAACAATTAAGAAAAAATAAGTAATAAAAAAATTAAATAAAAGTTTTTCTTAGCTTTATAATTATCAATTTAATGCGTTTTTAACGAGTTTTCAATTTTTTACGTTTTATTGCTTGGGATGTTGTAATAATAGCCCCAGGGACTCCAAAAACCGCTGCTGCGCCTAAAGTTAGAATATTTAGGTTTTGTTGTAGATCCAATGCACCATATACTAGATCTTTAAATTCCTCCGCTAATTCTTCAGTAATTTCTGATCTATCTTCGAACCATAGAATAGGCATCATGGCTTCCGTAATATTTGGATACCATAAGTCAGTCTGGCTTGTCATAAAATTAACTTGAATTCTAACACGCCCTTTCATGGTTATTCCAGTTTTCGGTTCTACATCAATATATGTATCATGCTCTCCATCATCGGGATTCATTCCAGAAACGCTATTTCTAAGTTTGGGATCCCCATCGAAAAAGTGTGGCTTACTTAAGTAGGCAGGAATACCTTGCATAGGATAGATATTAGCACACCCATCAATATACATATAATAGTCTGGATCGGGTTTAAAAGTATCACTATCGAATTTGTAGTGATATAACTCTATATCATAATTACTTGTAGTTTTCTGAAAGTCAAATTCAAGTGTCCTCATAAAATCGGATGAAAAAACTTCTAAATCGTCATCTTGAGAAATTCCCGGAGCAAATTGAGTACCATCTGTTCCTTTGACATCTATTAATTCTGCCCATAATGTTATTTCATCTTGCCCATTAAATTCAACAATATCATACACCTCGTTAATATCCCCTCTTCCAGTTTTTATGGTATATCTATCGGTTCCGATTTGTATAGCCTCCGATTCATTATGAATATTATCAAAAATATTAACAGCTGCTCTTGCAGGATCTTGTTGATATACTAAAGTATCATTAGCAGTAAAAAGCCATTCTTCAACAGAACGTGTTGTAATTAATCCACTGCTCCAGTTATTAATTTGCCAATGAGCCATATTTTTTATCCAGCCATGTAAACTCACATTTACCCAATCCAATGACATATTTAATTGTGCATCGCTTAAACTAAA
Organism: Promethearchaeota archaeon; assembly: GCA_004524515.1. Next base: position 26,202 of record SDNV01000003.1, on the reverse strand, counting down.
ATCAGTTTTTAAAGTATTTCGACTTGTGACATCTCCCCCTATAGCGTCATACCATATTTCAGGAGTTCCATTTACAAGTGAGTTTGGCGTGTTAGGATCCCATAGTAATTCGCACTGTGAAATCGTAATATTTGAGGGAATTCCAGGGTTAGAAGGATCATGCACATATGTATCAGGTAATAGACCAGAGGGTATTACACCAGCACCAGTAGATAAGTTTAAGTCCCAAAGAGGGGTTCCCACATAACCATATCTCCCATCTATATCACCAGAAGCTCTCATTTCAAATGTCATTGTTCCTACAACTATTGACAAAATTAATGGTGCGAGGCCTGCATCCCAATATCCTGGGCTTTCGGAAGTACCTGTAGTATTAAGAGCAGATCCAGAATCATTAGCCCAGTAATTAAAGAAAAATCTTTCAGTTGAAGGGAGCGTCCAGTTCCAAGCAATTCCCAAAAACCACGGAGGATGTATTAAACCTTGAATATCCGCATTATTCTCGAGTTCATTCTCGAATTCTATTTCCCAATTTGATTTTACTTGTTTAAGAATTTCTGGAAACATCACTTTAACTAAATTCGATTCATTTCCCATTTCCTCTAAAACTCCTAAATAAGCGGGATTTATGTTGACAATATTATCTTCTAATGTAAGACCCACTCCAGATTTTCCAGGAAGAAAATCTTTACGACTATATTCATTATATGACACCTCCTCTTCATCATCGCTGAATTTCACATTAAATTTATATGTAAAAACCTCGAACGTGTATGGTCCAATTTCTTGATAATTCGGTTTTTCACCTTGTAAAACATCATCTGGATTGGTTAAGTTCCATAGAAAATAACGAGTATAACTTGAGGGTGCATCTTCGTCATGATGTGCCGCTTTCCATATATCATATGCTTCCTCGTCATCAGGATCAGGAACAGTTATTTGATCTGCTATACCTTGATTAAACTCTGACTCAAATATACTGTTCAAGAAATAATTTGTGGGTAACATCCCGATTCCAAGTGCTAAGACTACTAAAGCAGCAATTGCTATTGGTTTACTCGGTGTAGTATTTCTAATTAATTTCATTTCTTAACATCTCATGTATTTTGTGATCATTATTGCTCCTATTTTTTTGAAACAATATCTAAATTTTTTGTTATTTCATATTTTGATTTAATAGTTTATAAATGTTGCAACATATTGATCAACAATAATTATTGATGATCTATATTTTTGTATTCAAAGGATAATTTTTTATAACAAAATTTGTGTTAAGTAATTTTTGAAATCAATTATTGGGATAATATTTATTTCTACTTTTTCTTAGTTAAAAATCCTCAGGATTATTTTAAAAGAGATTTTCATCGAGAGTAAGATCTTGATGAATAAAAAACATTTAAAATGATTAAAGATAAATGGAATTTCAAAAGTTATTTTGAGGGAATTCAATTGAAACTTAAATTAAGCTTTGAATAGGATTTAAAACAAGCTTGAGCAATAAAGATGAGCAATAAATGATCATATATAAATAAGGTGCCTCCTAATAATAAAATATATCATAATTAGATTTTCTCTTAATAATAATGAGGTTAAGGATGCATGAGCAAAAAAAATGAATCCATTGATTATGAATCAAAGATTTTGGACTGTATAAGAGAAAATCCTAGTGGCATTACTATTACTGATATTGCAAAAGAAAAAGGTTATTCAAGAAATACCATCTCTAAATACGTCTCTATGCTTGAAATCAAAGAAAAAATATTTAGAAGAAAAGTTGGTGCATATAACTTATATTTTAGTTCCAAAAAAAATTTTTTCCCTAAGGAGATTATTTCATCGTATTACAAAGCACTTTTATCGGGATTAAAGAAGAATTATCCGAATGACGAGGAAATTTTTAAAGATATTGGACGTGATAGTTTAGAATTCATCGATTTTTCATTTGGTCCGACAGTGAGGAAAGGATTAAAAAGTCTGAGGAATATTCCGGTGCCAAAATTATACTTTGAAGTATTTGGTAAATTTTACCCTTCTTACGATATCCTACAACCTTCAATTGAGATTTCTGAGCCTATAATGAATGAGTCGGGTAAGAAGGCAATATATAGGTTTAAGAATTCGGAGTTTCTAGATAAAACTGAAGATTTTACCTATCATTTTTATATTGTTTCAGGTATTATTGAAGCCTTGTGGGAGAGAGAAGTTGGAAGCTCCGTGAAGTGCATCGTTGAAAAAATTCATGTTGGAAATAGGAAGGATGAAGCGTATTTTGAATTATCAATTGAGATCAAATAGAGTAAAACTATTCAAATTTTTTTATTAATTCGATCTTTACTTATATTTTTAGGAAAAGTATAATTTACTCAAGCTAGACTTCTTTTAAGATTTTATTTGATTCGAGTATTAAACTGAAAAAGAGCTGTTTACAAAAAATTTCGAATAATAAATAACTATTAAATAGAAAAAAACCCAATATCATTTAGAAAAATAATTCCTTTAATGAAAACTTTTAATCAGCGAGGGATTTAAAAGCAAAATGTCTAAGAAAAAAAAATTTTTACTAAAATTTAGAAAGTTTTTGAATAAATTTATTAAAATGGGGGATGAGTATATCCAAATGAGGCTCCCCGTTGAAAAAATTTCAAAACCTTTCGAAGAAAACATAAGAAACAAAATTAAACAAACTGGTGTAAATGCTGAAATACGTAAAGCGACAAAAGAAGATATAGATAGCATATTGTTTATGTATGATCGAGCATGGCATTCAACTACAATGCCATTTCAGCCAATTCCAAGAAGTAGATTGTTAATATTATTAAAAGATCCAAATTATGAAATTCTGATTGTTAAAATTGATTCTGTGGATAGTGCTTTTGCCATAATTTATATAACCGGTGAGGAAAAAGAAATTGGGGTGATAGGTGTATTAGGAGTTGTACCAGAGGGTCAACGCAAAGGATTAGGTACCATTTTAGGAGTGGCATGTTGGGACTATTTTAAAGAAAAAAAAGTTAAAGAATTAAGATGCAGAGTTTATCTCGATAATAAGGCTTCATATATCTTTATGAGAAGACTTGGATTTGAAGAATTTCGAGAAACTGATACGTATAAATACATATACACAATTTAATGTGAATGATGCTATTTCTCGTATTAATTCTTTAATTATTTAATGGTGTTTTTTTAAGTAAAATAAAAAAATTACGCATAATTATTTTTTATACGGAAATACTTGGAAAAAGGTGAAGATTAGAATTAGCAAGAAAAATCCCAATAAAGATTATGAAACCGAAACTTTAGAATATATAAGACATAATCCGGGAGGTGTTACGATAACAGATATCGCAACTGGGACAGAACATTCTCGTAATACTATTGCAAAGTACGTTTCCATCCTTGAAAATAAAAATAAAATATTTCGTAAAAAGATTGGTGCGTATCATTTATATTTTGTAGGAAAAGAAGGCTATTTTCCAAAGGAGATCACAACATCTTACTATAAAGCGATATTAGCGGGATTAAAAAAACATTTTCCTGATAAAGAAGAGATTTTCAAGCAAATTGGAAGGGAAGCATTACAATATATAGATTTCTCTTTCGGTCCTACCATTAAAAGACAAATGAAAGTTATTAAGGGCAGTCCAATCATTAAACTTTATTTTGAAGTATTTAAAAATTTTTACACCTCATATGATTTACTTCAACCAACTATAGAAATTTCTGATCCTGAAATAGATGAGACAGGTATGAGTGCGATATATAGATTTAGCGATTCAGAATTTTTAGAAAATTCAGAAGAATTTATTTATCATTTCTATATGGCAGCAGGAATTATGGAAGTAATCTTTACTAGAGAGATTGGACATCCTGTTGAATGCTTTGTTGAGGAAATTCATTTAGCGGATAATAAAAAGGACTCTTATGTGAAAATCTCAGTAAATATAAAATAAAGATGAGGCATTCAATAGCACAAAAAATAAAAATTTATCCTCCAAAGAAAATATAGATGAAGGAAATATCATCCCCGTCTTTTAATGGGGTTTCTAAAAAATTTTCATAGCGATAACTTTTTCCATTTATAATAATTGATAGCATTCGATGTAGTTCATCTTTTTTCACTTTATCCCAGACCAATTCTTTGAATTCTTCGCCATATTTTTCTTCAAAATATTCAATTAGTTCAATCAATTTTAATTCTTTATCAAAATATACTACATCATTTGATTTTTTAGCTAAAATACTGAATGGAGGTTCCATATGAATATGATATTTCACATTCCCTTTACTAATACAAATCCCCTCATACTCATCTCAATAGTTTCTATATTAAAAAAATTAAAATAAATATAAAATTTTAATGCTAAATTTTTAAAAATAGTAGAAAAAAAATAAACAAATTTAAAATATTTTATAATTAGAGAAGCTTAAAATTGGCTTTTAATCATTACCTAAAGCTCCTTTAATTAGACCCTTACCGAATTTTTTTAAGCCTTTTTTCACATCTTTCTTTACTTCTTTTTTTGCCTTTTTCTTCTTTTTCTCTGCTTTTTTCTCTGCTTTTTTCTTCTTTTCTTCTTCATCTCCCATGATAATATCACCTTTTTTGGGATTGATTTAGTATTTTAAGGTATTTTTTAAAAAATTATAAAATATTAATAAAAATAATGTAAATTACCCGCTTAAAAATTTTCGGATAGAAAATCAATTGACATATTTATGAAAATTTTTAAGTTATATTGAAAATACGATAGGATAACGATAAATTGTTTTCACTAAATTAAAAATAAAAAGAAATAAAAGCATTAATTTAACAAAATAAAAAAATTAAGTAATTTAATTATGACTAATTAAAAAAAGAGAATTAAAATCGTTCTACTCTTCTTTAGCTTCTCCTTTTTCTCCTTTTTTAGTTATTTTTTTTGTCGCTTTCTTACCAGCTTCTCCTACTTTCTTCATACCTTTTTTTGTTTTTTCACCAATATCTTTAAGTTTATCTTTTAACGGCATAAAAACCCTCTCTGATTGATAATTTTTATATAATTGTTATAAATTTTTAGAATTTGAATTTAATCAAAATAAATATATGTGTAGGTTTTATAAATTTATGGTTTTATAAAGGATTTATGTATTTCTATATTAACTATAGAATAATTATAATTCAACCCACGTAACAAATTCTTATTTAAAAAAAATCAATAAAAATTATTTTTAGGAAGTAGTGTGAAAATTTTCATTAAAATAGTAATTTATTATCCTCTTATTTTATATAATCATAATATTTCCAATCATTAGTTTATCCAAATATTAAAAGTAGCAAAATTTTTTGGATTAAATTGAATTTATTTAGATTTATTCGAGTTTATTAAAATTTTAACAGATATATTATATAGTTGTAAAAAATATTTTTTCATCATAATCAAAAATAAATATTTAAAAAATGGTTAAAGTAATTTTCATAACTAAGGATAATGTTAGAGATGCTTGGCTTTCTGCTTTAGCACAGATATTATATACTGGTGATGAAATTAAAACTGAGTATGATAAACCTAATGATCCTCCATCGAAAGATGCAACCGTTTTAATTGAAGTTAAAGAGCCATTAAGTAATCCCATAATGCGCGGTAATAAATTATTGAAGATTAAAACTAAATATGGTAATTCTTATGAAGTTTATGGAAACATGGCAGATACTTTTTTGATAGGATCCATTCAAAGTGGCTATATTGAAGAGATAATGGATGGCGTTAATGATCATTATATATGGGATTCGGATACTAGTTTTCCTTATTCTTATCATGATAGAATTTTTAATTATTCCCCTTATGCTTTAGAAGATAATATCCATAAAGAATATAATTTAGAATTTGTTGATAATGAATTTGTGAAGAAGCATAAAAAGCTTTTAAAAGCAGAAAAAATCGAGAGTACAAAAGGATCAACCATATGGAAATTCAAAAATGGATTTGAATTAGATTTAGATAAAAAAATCTCTGACAAAATTGGCTTAAAAACATTGCCTTTGGGTATTTTTAAATTTCCCGCAATTAATCAAATAGAATATATTATTGAAAAATTAAGAAAAAATCCTTATAGCCGCAGAGCTCAAGCTATTACTTGGAGACCTTTAGTTGATCCTTATCATATTGATCCTCCCTGCCTTCAAAGAATTTTTATGCGTATAAAAGAAGGAAAGTTAATGATGCAAACAACTTGGAGAAGCAGAGATTTATTCCGCGCATGGGAGGCTAATGTGAATGGGATGATTAGAATCCAAAAACATGTTGCTGAAAAACTTGATGTAGAAATGGGACATTATTTAGATTTTTGTAATTCTCTTCATATTTATGGGATTAATATTCCAGAAGTTAAAGATCTGTTTATTCGAATGAAAAATAGAGCAGAGCCCCTTCCTGAAGAGGTTATTGAATTATTAAATAAAGAAGATAAGATCTAATACTTAAAGTCTCTTTAATTATTAATAACAAGTTAAAATAGAAAAAAGGTCAAAAACATGCCAAATGTGATTATAGACGGTCCAAAAATAGAAGATTTAGAAGTTAAACGCCAGCTAGTTAAAGATATTACTGATGCTCTTGAAAAAGCTTATAAAATTTCAAGAGATGCTTATGTAGTGGTAATTAAAGAAAATTCGCCTGAAAATGTTGGGGTCGGGGGAACTTTAATTATAGATAGGATGAGTAAATAAGCGGGATTTCAAAATATTTTGTGAAATATGTCTCGAGTGTTTTTTTCAATTTGATGCTCAAGTTCCTCAGCGGGGATTCCCTTGATCTTCGATATTAGATTTAATACTTCACGGATCATTGCTGGAGTTCCAATTTTTCCAGAGTATTCTACTGGTCCATCACTTTCCAATAAGAGATGTTCCTTATCTACATTTAACACAACTTTTTTTACCGCAGGAGAGTATTTTATAGCAGGAGTAATTGAAAAATAATACCCTCTTTCTATACCCTGTTTTAAAAAGATTTCAGGACCCGAATACCAATGAATATTAATATAAGGAAGATTATAAGAGGGTAATGAATCAAATACTAATTTTTCTGCTCCTTTAGTATGAAGGTTAACTGGTAATTCTAATTCTTGAGCTAAGGCTAACATTTTAGTAAAGATTCGTTCTTGCAAAGGATATAATTCCTTTTCCTTTATAAAATAGTGATCTAAACCAATTTCGCCAATTGCACAAATATTATCTTTATTGTTTTTAATAAATTCAAGAATAGAATTGAGTTGAGTTTCTATATCCTTATTTAATCGTACTTCCTCGGGATGAATCCCTAATGCGGGATAGATTTGATCAAATCGGCTAGAAATCTCTAGTACTCTTTCAAGGCCATGAGCGCTCATCCCTACACAAATTATCTTTTTTACTCCTTGAGCTTCGGCATCTTCGATAATCTGATCAATAGCCAAATAGAGATTACAATGACAGTGTACATCAATTAACATTAGTACTCCTCCAAATAGTCTGTTGTAAAAATGCTAAAACTTATTTGTTTAAACCTTTAGAAATGATTATGATTGTTAAAAATTAGAGATATCTAGTTATAATTCATTTAATTTTTCTCTTAACTTTGCAATTTCCATTACCAAATTAAATTTTTTCGAACTTTTTATCTCATCCGTTTCTAAAATGTTTTTTAAATCTTCTAATTTGGTCAGTAAATATTCTTTCATATCTATTGGTCCAATAAATTTTGGTAATGGCTCGATTTTTGAAATCTTTTTTTCTCTTAGAGAAGAGATAGCTTTTGCTAGTTGCATTTGAAATCCTTGATGAGTTTTTACTTCATCTAGTGAATCAAAAGATTTTTTTAACCCATCAATAAATGCTTCAATGTCTTCAACGTCTATATGTTCTTCTACCATTATGTAGGAAAATCCTCAGGTCTTAAATTAATTTATTTAATTCGTAAAAAGATTTAAAATTTATATTTTAGAATTCTTCGCTCTTTATTGAATTTTTTTCAAAATCATAACCTATTAAATGGTTAAAATTTAAATTTTAATTAAAGATTTTAAATTTAAACTTCTATTTAGGGAAAATTATGAAAAATAAATTTATTATAATGAATTCAGAAGATAATTGCGCTACAACCCTAACAGATGTTCCCAAAGATGAAGAGTTACAAATTAATGGGGGGAAAATAATCAAACTTAATCAAGATATTTCTATGGGTCATAAATTCGCATTGAGGGATATTAACAAAGGAGAATTAATTCGAAAATATGGAGAGATAATAGGAATTGCGACTGAAGATGTAAAACCAGGAGACTGGATTCATACCCATAATATTAAAAGTCATTATTTAGAGATGGTGGGCAATGAGTGAAGAATTCATGGGTTTTGAAAGACCAAAGGGAAATCCAGGTATTCGTAACAAAATTGCGGTAATATCCTCAGTTGTGTGCGTAAATAGGGTTGCTCAGCAAATAGCAAATAAGATAGAGAATGGGGTTGCAATAACTCATCCTCTGGGTTGTGGACAATTTGGTCCAGATTATACCTATACCTCTCGAACATTAATAGGATTAGGTAGTAATCCAAATATTTATGGAGCTATTGTTGTAGGTCTAGGTTGTGAAAATTTGAGCAATAAGCTTATAGCTAAAAACATTAAAAGAACAAAAAAACCTATTGATTTTTTTAATGTGCAAGATGTTCAAGGAGGGACCCCCGCAGCAATCGAAAAAGGGATTAAGATAGGGCAGCAAATGGCAGAGGAAGCAAGCGAAATGAAAAGGGAACCTTTTGATTTTTCTAACTTAATTTTGGGATTAGAGTGTGGTGGATCAGATTCGATCTCAGGAATTACCGCCAATCCGGCTGTTGGCGTAATATCCGATAAAATTGTTAATTTAGGGGGGACATCAATATTACCGGAATTTACCGAATGGATTGGAACAGAACATTTACTTATAAAGAGAGCAAAAGATGAGAAAATAGCTGAGAAAATTAGTGCAATATTAAATATGTTTTTAGAAAATATTGCTCAATATGGCATCGATTTTAGAGGGATACAACCGACACCAGGCAATATTGAGGGGGGATTAACAACGATTGAAGAGAAATCTTTAGGAACCATCGCCAAAGCAGGTAATGCTCCTATAGAAGGAGTAGTAGAATATTCAGAATCACCTAAAGGAAAAGGTTTGTGGCTTATGATTGAACCCGGTCTAGATGTGGAATCAATGACAGGTTTAGCTGCTGCAGGTGCTCAAATAATTTGTATGACTACAGGAAGAGGAAGCCCCTGCGGGAATCCCGTAGCTCCCGTAATTAAACTCTGTGGTAACCCTCAAACTTGTGATTGGATGTCCTCAAACATCGATATTGATGCGTCTAAAATCATAACCGAAGATAAAAGAATTGAGGATATCGCAAATATTTTATGGCAAAAGTTAAAAGCTACGTGTAATGGTGAGAAAACCAATGCTGAAGTGTTAGGGTTCGAGGATTTAGCTATTTGGAGATGTTCAGCGGCCCCTTTTCAAATACTTCAACCGAAATAGTTGAATCACCTAAATAATTTAGTTTAACTTCACAATAATTTGCCTTATAAAATACTCTTAAGGTTTTCTTTTCCTTTTTAATGCCATTTTTTTTGTTTTTTACTTAAAATATATTAAAACCGTGAAACAATAAATAGTGTTATAATTTCTTACGGGAGTAAAAGATAGGATATTAAACTAAACATTTTTATAGAAGACGGGAATTATAAATTATTAATACTTATTTGACCAAAAATTTTTCAATATTTTCAAACAAAACACAGGTTGTATTTTATAATGTCAATAGAGGAAAAAGTATGTGTTAAAGTATTAGGGAGTATGATTAGTTATGCTGCGGGAGAAATTGCCAAATTTGATAGCGAATTTAAAAACAAATTAAAAGGCTTAAATGAGATATTACAATGGAAAATTGGAGATGATATAGCCATGTATACCGAAATCAAAAATGATACTATTAAAGGGTTTGATGGAACAGCAGCCAATCCCACAGTAACTTTTACTATTGAAGATGTCGGAAATGCGTTAAAGATGCTGACGGGTCAGGTGGATGCAAGTGAATTTATCAATATTGTCAAAGTCTCTGATGCAGATAAAGCCGCCAAATTAGCATTTATTTTGGAAACTGTAGGATCTTATGCTGAAGGATTAGGAGGAACATAAGAGGTGTAAAGAAAAATGGAGAAAAAAGAACTTCAAGTAAAGATGATGTTTTATATCATGGTTAAAAGTTTAGAAGAAATTGCGAAGGTTGATGAGGAGTTTCAGGAAGATATGGAAGATATTGAAGGGATCATTCAATGGAAAATCGGCAATATTAGAGCATATCAAAAATTTGAAGAAGGGAAATATTCATTCGTAATGGATGCAGAAGCAGAAGATCCTGAAGTTACGATGATATTAGAAGATGTTGAATTTGCTCAAAAGTTTTTTAATGGTGAAGTTGATGGAACTTCTGCTTATATGAGTGGAGATTTGAAGATTGAAGGAGATTTACAATTAACTATGGCTTATGGATCTCTCGCAGATTATATTACAGACTATTTAGAACCGATGAGACCCACTTAAAAAAAATATAAATCTAAAAAATCAATTAAAAAAACCTTATTTCAAGAATTTATTATTTAAAAATCCTCTATTTTTTTTAATTATTTATTAACTTATCTTTAATTTGCTCAAAATTTTCACTAATTTCTGCAACAGAATCAAATATAAAATCGGGATTGATCTCAAGAAGTTTTTGACGAGAAAAAAGTCCTGTCGTGACACCAATAGTTATAGCTCCTACTTTTTTACCCATCAATATGTCACTATGCATATCTCCTACCATCACTAAATTATCGAAAGTAACTTCCATAAGTTTAGCGGCTAATTCGATACTCTCTGGATGGGGCTTTAATTTTTTTACATCGTTGCGAGAAATAATCTTCCCCGCAAATTTTATATAAAAATCTGGAAATTTTTTTAGTCTATCATCCACTTCTTTTTTAGAAGAGGTAGTGGCGATAGCGTAATCAATAGAGTTCGTATCTAAAAATTCAAACAGCTCCCGAGTGCCTTCATATAATTTAATTTTTGGAATCTCTTGCTTAAATATTCGATTTGCCATTTTTAATGCCTTAACTCGATGAAAAAATGATAATCCTAGTTTTTTAAAAATAGCCCACATTAGTTTGGCGCCCAAATTCTTTCGATTTTCACCATGCATGATTTCATAGGTGAGTTGTTCAATCTCTTTTTCTATTGCGTCATTAGTTCGAATGTTAAACTCTTTATATATTTCTTTTTTCACGACTTTACCAATATCGGTGGAATTAATTAGCGTACCATCCAGATCGAATACAAATCCTATTTTATTATCCATATTGGGTTTGAAAATGGTAAATAATAATAAAAGGTTTTCATTTAAAATTATAAATCCGGTTTAAAAGCTTGAGGTTAAATTAATTCAATTTTTAGCATTTCACAAGAATGGTTGACAAATCTTTTAATAATACATCCGAAAGACTGATTAAAACGTCATTTCTTAATTTCTTATCAATTAATCTAATTCTATCAGAAAATTCTATTTGCATGGACTGGCTTCCTGATATTTTAGAAATTCCATATTTTTGAGTAATATACCCCCCCATCAAGATATATTCTCTCCTCCTTGGATGTCCGGGAGCAATTGGTATATTTAATTGAAGAAATTTTTTAATAATCGCCCCGCGTAGGTTTTTGTCTCTATCTCTTATGGGTACAGGTTCTAGATAAAAAGTGGAAAGATTCTGAGTCCCTAATACAATCTCAACATCTCTATACCCTGACGGACGTTTATGCTTTTCAAACCCATGGATATCGATTAAGAGGGAATAATTATGCAATTTTAAGTTATAATTAATTAATTCCCTAATTTTTTTATGATAATAATGATAAATGTTCTTAGCTAATAGGGAATTAGGAAAAAAAGCTTCCGTTTCCTTTCGGTTTAAATCTAATTTACTGCGCCGCACTTTTGATATGATATAGGAAGGGGTCATTTTTTTTGGAAAATAGTTAAGAGATAAAACCTCAATTTTTAAAATTAAATCTTCTGCTAATTTAATGGTGCCTTTATCGATTCCCATTATACCACTCATTCTTTTTGGGATATCTTTACACTCTAAGGTGCCTCCATGAGGAACGGAAATGATTAAGGGTAGTGACCCTTTATAGGATTTTAAAAATTTTAAATAATCCATTAAAGTAATAAAAAAGTAAAAATAAAAAAAAATTATGAAATAATGGGGGCATTATGTAATGTTAAATTACGGAGAATAATGAAAATTACAAGCCATAGAGCAAAAGCTATTAGCCCAAAGGTATAATATGGCCATACTTTCTTATCTTTTTCGAATGTTATATAAGCAAAAATCCATGCAACAAGACCACCAAGCGTTCCAAAAATCATGTCTGTAAAGATATTTTGAGGACTATCATTTCTATCCTCAAATTTTAAATTCATGACAAGTAGTAAAGTATTTTCTAGAATCTCCCAGGCAATTAAGATTATTATTGTAAGGATAAAAACAAACAGCAGTGAAAATATGGGTGTTTTACCTTTAGATTTTGGGATGGTATAAAAAAGAGAAAAGAATAAAAACACCCCTATTCCTAAACATATATGGCCGATTGAGTAAAAATCAAACCAAGAAATACCCACTTCGCTCGATGTAGTAGCAATAATCTCGTTTAAAATCATAATTTCTTCCTCAAAAAATTGGTATGTTATTATTTAAAATTTATTGAATTTGTTTTATTAATCTTATATAATCCAATATTTATATTATTTAATTTTATTTAGATAACATAATTAATACTAATTTTGAAATTATTCAAAAAAAGTAGCGAGGTACAATTTGCGAAAAAAAATTGCTTTTATAGTATATTATACTAGCTCTAATAGATACAGTTTTAATGCTTTAGTTGGAGCTTTAGAGACCGAGAAAACGCTGAGCGATATTGAGATATTTTTCATTAATACGAAAGAATCTCTTTTTGACGCTTTATATCATTATATTCAAAAATATGAGTATATTGTACTCGCAATCTCCTTTTTCACTACTCAACTATGGGAAATTCAGGGATTAATGAGTAGTATTAAAAAAAAATTTGGAAAAAGAATTTTTTATATTGCCGGTGGGCCTCATCCTTCAGGGGATCCAAAAGGTACACTTGAATTGGGATTTGACATAATATTTATTGGGGAAGGGGAAGAGAGTTTAATTGAATTCTTACAAAATTTGAAAAATGGACAAGATTTTCGAAATATAAAAGGAATTGCCTTTTTGGATGAAAATAATATTTATCAATATACTGGAAAAAGGACTCCGATTGATTTAAATAGATATCCTCCTTTTCCAGTTAAACATAATAAATTCGGAGCCATTGAAATAACGAGAGGATGTCCTTATGTTTGCTATTTTTGTCAAACCCCCTTTATATTAGGCACTAATCCTAGGCATAGAAGTATAGAATCGATTTGTAAATATATCAGAATTATGAAAAGTAAAAATCTTACGGATATCAGATTTATAACACCAAATGCATTTTCTTATGGTTCTGAAGATGGAAAAAACCTAAACCTAAATAAACTTGAAAATTTATTACAGAAAATTAAAGAGATCATTCTGCCAAGAGGTAAAATATTTTTTGGTTCATTTCCGTCAGAAGTTAGACCTGAACACGTAAATGAGAGAACATTAGATCTAATTTTGAAGTATGCTTCTAATGATAATATTATAATAGGAGCTCAATCTGGAAGTCAAAGGGTGTTGGATCTGTGCCATAGAGAACATTCTATTGAGGATGTCTATAATGCAGTTGAATTAACATTATCGAAAAATCTTAAAGCTAATGTGGATTTTATTTTTGGATTACCAGGAGAAAATAGTGAAGATGTAAAACTTACTATAAAAATGATGAATAATTTGGTTAAAAAGGGGGCTAAAATTCATACACATTCATTTATACCCCTCCCAAACACGCCCTTTGCAAAAAAATCCTTAAATCTAATTGATGAAAAGATGAAAAAAGCAATTTTAAAATTAACATCCTCTGGTAATGCATTTGGTGACTGGAAAACACAACAACGTATGGCAATAAAAATTTCGAAATATTTGAACCAAAAAAAATTTAATTGATTCAATCCGCAACTTGAATTTTTTCGTTTATAATACTTAAGAATCCCTCTTTCTCCAACTCTCCTAATATCTTATTAATTCTATGTTGAGGATATTTTAAGTAACTATATAACTCACTTTTTTCCAAGACCTTTTTTTTCAATAGGATTTTTAAGATTTTCCCTCTTATCTCACGATTAGACCCTTTAAAAGGCTTCTGTTTTCTATAATGAGCACTTCGTTTGTTTAGTTCAGGATGAGTTTTTTTTAGCATTACTCCATAATCCATTAAGGCATAATACCATCTTCGAGGATTTTTTTTATCAACAGTAGCTTTAACAAGAGGTAGAATTTCCTTATCACTTATACTTTTTCTTTTATGAAAAAAGAAATAGATAAAAACTCTCCTAATATTTGTCTCAACAAAATAAGTGGCTTTATTGAAAGCAAACGTTATTATAGACGATGCGGTATTATGTCCAATTTGAGGTAATTTTTTAAGTTCTTCCACTTTATCCGGAAGCCGACCATCAAATTCATTGATTACCTTTTCAGCAATATTTTTAAGAGCTAAAGCTCTTCTATTATAGCCTAATCCTTGCCAAGCTTCAAGAACTCTATCAGTAGGAGCATTAGCAAGCGCTTCAAAATCGGGAAATAGTTTTATAAAGTTAAGAAATTTTTCTGAGACCGTGGAAGTTTGAGTTTGTTGTAACATAATTTCCGATACTAAAATATTATATGGAGTAAGATCTTTTCTGAAAGGGAAATCACGTCCAAATCTCTCGTAATAAGAAGATATTAGAAATTGAAATGTATTTATTACTTCTAAATTTAAACCCTTTCCCTCATATAACCTATGAAAATCCGTAATTAGTAATTCTTTAGGATTCTTTTTTATTTTGAAGCACCAGAAGGATTAAATTTTATGTAGAAATAATTAAAAAACAAAAATGAATTTAGGGTTTTTAAATTATAATAACAATTAGCTAAATTGGATTTTTTGATTTAAAATTGAATAACAAAAATCTCATAAATTGACTTTGGATGCTATTTAGAATAAAAAAAAGGTTTATTTCGATATATCCATTACAAAATCTAAAACTCCCCCCTCCATATGTCTGAAAGTAAGTTGATATCCAGCATTATCGATAATATGAAGCATAGGTCTATTTTCAAGGAGAATTGAGCCTGATAATGACTTATACTTCAATTCACGTGCAATTTTCACCAAATATTTCAATAAAAATTTCGTTATCCCAAGCCCACGCCATTGTTTATGGGTGACAAATGCCAATTCTGCTGTTGAAGGATTCTCAGATTTAAAAATTCCTCCAATGGCAACAATTTTTTTCTCACCGTCTTCGGAATACTCGCCAACTAAGATCATATCTGTTGAATAATCGATATTGACCATAGGTTGAACTAATCGATGGCGAAAATCATGAATAGGTGTAAAAAATCGATAATAGCGATCCTTGTCATCTAAAGAATAATGGAGCTCTTGGAACATTCGTTCATCTGTAGATTTAACAGGGCGTATTTTAATAATTTTTCCATTTTTTAGTGATAGAGTTGTCTCATATTTCTCCGGATATACACTAATTCGACCGTCTATGGATACAGGAAGTTTTTGATCGGAATAAACATAATTCCATTTCTTGGCATAATCCAGTAGTTCTTCTCTAAAATTAGGATGGGCTATATTTATCATTTCAAGGACTCTCTCTCGTATACTTTTCCCATATAGATAGGCAATACCCCATTCAGAAACGACATAATGGACATCACCCCGGGTTACCACCACTCCAGAACCTTTTTCAAGATATGGGACAATTCGTGAAACTACAGATCCATCTTTTAGAGTTGCTGTACTGGGGACGACCATAATTGGTTTTCCATCTTTTGCTCGGCCAGCACCTCTTATAAAATCTACTTGACCTCCTATACCACTATAAAATTGGTGTCCAATAGAATCTGAGTTTATCTGTCCTGTTAAATCTACGGTAAGAGCCGCATTAATCGCTACCTGTTTATAATTTTGGCTTATAATAAAAGGGTCATTACAATATTCACAGGGATGAAATTCAACCATAGGATTATCGCTAACAAAATCATATAACCGTCTTGAGCCCATTACAAACGAACATATAATTTTGTCCTTATGAATCGTCTTTTTTTTACAAGTTACTACTCCCTTTTCTACAAGATCTACTATTCCATCTGAAAATACTTCACTATGCACCCCCAAATCCTTCTTTTCTATAAGTTCAGCTGTCACTGCATTAGGAATTTGACCAATACCCATTTGGATGGTGGATTCGTTTTCTATTAAAGAAGCAACAAATTTCGCAATTTTTTTAGAGACATCATCCGGCTCTCCGTATGTAAATTCAATAATATCATGGTTTGTAACTACAAATGCATCAATATCATCTATATGTATAAATGCATCTCCTAAGGTACGAGGCATTTTAGGATTTATTTCTGCAACCACAGTATCTGCTGACTCTGCAAGAGTTTTCACTATATCTACATTGATTCCAAAGCTACAAAATCCATATCTATCGGGTGGACTGACTTGAATGAGGGCCGTGTCTAAATGCATTTGTCCACTTTTAAATATACGTGGAATTTCAGATAGAAGCATGGGAGTATAATCTGCTTGGCCCGTTTCGATGAATTTACGCAATGATTTTCCTATAAAAAATGCGTTATGTCGAAAAAGGTCTTCAATCCCTCCGGCAGTTTCGTAATAATCTAAATCGCTCAGACTGAGAAAATGCAAGATTTCAACATCCGGTAATTCGGGACCCAATTCAATTAATTTTTGAGTAAGTTCTAAAGGTTCGGCACAACCAGAATCGATAAATATTCGATTTCCGGGGTTAATGTACTTTTTAATCGCTTTATTTAATGAGACTTGCTTTTTTCCATATTTACTAACTAATATATTAATATCTTCAGGTTGATCTGTAGACAAATTAATCACCTATTCATGAAATAACTCATTAGATAACATAAATTCTTTAAATATTTTAAATCTATCACGATATAATACCGAAAAACAAATAAAATCTATAGCTCAATTATGAAACTAAATCTTTTAAGAATATGGATTTTAAAAAAAAGATTATTGGTTATATTTTAATTAAAAATTTTATTTTATTCCATAATTACTTAAAGGTAAATTAGCATTAATTTTTAGAAATAATATAGATGTTGATAACTTAATTAAAATATTTAGCGTCTAAAACGTTGGATTGATATGATCTATTCTTTATTTCTATATCAGAGTAAATCGGGACTCTTACTGTACGATAAAAACTTTCAAGATGTGAGTGATGGCAAACTTGAAATGTTTTCCGCGTTTTTTTCAGCTTTAAAATCATTTATATCCGAAATGGTTCTTAGCGGTTCTAAGGAATTAAAAAATATTGAATTAGGGGATTATTTAGTCTTAATCACATTAATCCCTGAGATTAAGTCTGATCTTGTGATTATTGCTGATAAGGAAGATAACAAAACGATTAATAAATTAATCCCTAAAATTGTTAAGGTGATTTTAAACTATAAGGAGTTATTTATTAGTTGGGATCAGAGTGTAAAAACATTTAAAATATTGGATCAGCCATTAACAGAACTGATTCTCTCCAAAAAAAAATTAGTTGAAGGAACATCATTAACTGAAAAACAAAACGTAGTATTAAAATCTATTTGGGCTCATAAAAAAGATTTATCAGCAGAAATTAAACAAAATTTAATCGCTGAAAAAGAAATTTTACAAAAAAAATTGTTAACTACCGAAAATTTTCATAAGAAATTAATTTTAGCTGAAAAATTAATTGAAATCTCAGAAAAGCTTAAGGATGACAAGGATTTTATAAAATATCAAAAAGATGCCAAAATAATTAAAGATGAGATTAGTGATCGAAAATTAAAACTAGCTTATTATTTGGAAAGAAGCAAAGAATCGCTTAGTTACACTCTCGATAACTTAGGCAGTAAATCCCTTAAGGATGGGGATTATAAAGAAACCTATTTAAATCTTTATTCTTTTAGTTCGAAACTTAAGAATGTAACAGATTCAGAAACCTATAAAAAATATCAACTGCTTGCTAAAAAATTAATTGATAAAGAACAAATTCCTGTAGATGAACTCTCTCAGGTAATTTCAGAGATTCTGGCCATGAAAGATGATATAAATGTTTATTTGAAATGATAATGCAACTTGAACTAAATTAATAATAATACAAAATATTCTTTCACTCAAAATAGTATATTCTATACCGAATCTTGCACTAATTGAACAATACGATTAATGAATTTGCTCTTCTGAATTTTGCAGATATGAGCTACCTTTTTATAATTGAAAGATTCGGCAAGAGCATTTAAATAAGAAATATTATATAGGATTGAAATATTCTCATTATTTCGCATAAAAAGATTATCCAATGCCAATTGAACTTGTTCTTTACGAACACCTGAAGATTTTAATGCATGTTTTTTACTAATTCTCTTTTTGATTTCTTCGATAGAGTCATTAAAATGAATGTCTCTGATTCTTGAGATTAAGGAACTTAAAACTAAGGTATATAATATTATATTACCTGTTTCTGAATTTTCGTCCTTAAAATTTTTTAGTTTATGTTGTAATTCTTCATGAATTTGCCTTATATTTTCTTCGTTAATACCCTTAATTTTTTTAAAGGGAAGAAGAAATTTCTTATAGTTTCCCTCTAAAAAATATTTTAGATTTTCATTGAATAAATCTTTAAATTTCTTAATAATTTGACCTGAATTGCTAATTTTAACTTTAATCTCTGGGGTTCTGCCAATAATAATATCCTGCCCCTCTTTATAAAATTGCTGGGTCACTAAATTATTGGTAGCATCAATAAGTCGTTCTTTTTCGGTATTCATCAATCCGGTCACTTTTGTTACAAAAAAATAAAAAATATTTTTTGTCGGGGTTTATTTTTAAATAAATAATAAAAATACTATGTTTTAATTCTTTGTACAAATTTTGCTAATTGTATTTCTCTAAGATCTATCATATTTCTAAGTATTATCAACACAATATAAAGAACTTATTTTTTAGAAGACCAAAAAATATAATTTTAATACGAGATAATATTCCTTAGAAAGTATTTTTTGATTTTTAGAAAAAAACTTTACAAAATTTAAAAAATAGAAGGTGAAAAAATATAGGTCTGAGATTAAGTTCAACTTTGGCTATTGTGGCACTATTTGGACTCATATATGCTATTGTTTTTGCAATTGGTATCTGGTATAACTGGTCTTTATGGTTAATGATTGGTTTTACCTTGGTTCTTATTCTTTTCCAGTATCTAATCTCTCCAATATTAATCAATTGGATATATAATATAGAATGGATTCCTTATGATCAATTTAGAGCTCAATTTCCGCATCTTGCGGAGGCTGTGGATAAAGTGGTCGCTATTAGAGGTATCAAGACTCCTCGTATGGGAATTATTCGGGATGGAAATCCCAATGCATTTACCTTCGGATGGACAAAAAATAGTGCAAGAATAGTAATTACCACGGGAATATTACAATACTTAAACGAAAATGAGCAAAAAGCGGTTGTAAGCCATGAATTAGGTCATGTAGTTCATAATGATTTTATCTTAATGACCTTGGTTTTTGCTGTTCCATTAGTATTATTAACTATCGCAAGATGGGCTTACTTTTCCAGCTGGTTTGCAGGAACGAGAAATAAAGAAGGAGCTATGATAAGATTAGCTTTACTTGCAATTGCTGTTTTATCTTATATTGCATATTTCATCGGATACTTGATATCTTTAGTTGTCAGTCGAATAAGGGAATACTATGCAGATGAACATGCGGGAGAGCTCACTGAGAATCCAAATGCCTTATCTACAGCTCTCGTAAAAATTGCATACGGATTGTTATTAGATACTACTTATGAAGAAAAGCAAAAATCAGCGGTAAGGGCCCTACGAGGTCTAGGAATTTTTGACCCAAATGGCGCCAGAGCGTTTGCTGCTACTACTATGAGTGGCACAGGGAAATATTCTAAGCAATCTATTCAGGCAGCCGCTAGCTGGGACATTTTCAATCCTTGGGCTAGATATTATCAAATTTTTAGCACTCATCCATTACCTGCAAAAAGAATCAAGAGATTAAATGGACAATGTGAAGAATATGGGATTATACCAGAAATTGACTTCTCGAATGCAAGAAAAATAAAAGAGGAACAGGCAGGTAAATCGATGATGGATGAATTTTTAGTAGATGTCGCTGTAAAATTCTTACCAATATTAATCTTCATAGCGTTAATTGGTTTAACGATAACGTGGATTTTTGGAGCTGCAGGTCTCATCACTGTTCTTGTAAACACACTCACGCTTTCAAATCTATTACTATTTTGGGCAATAGGATTTTATCTAATAGGTTTTGGGGTCTTAGTTAAAACTAAATTCATGTATAAGAGCGGATTTGAACCGCAAAACGTTTTAGATCTTGTGACAAACATAAAGGTAAGTCCAATACGCACCATTCCGACTCTGATGGAAGGAAGAGTGATTGGTAGAGGGATGCCAGGATATTATTTCGGAGAAGATTTATATTTACAAGACAACACCGGACTTATGTATATTGATTACCGATTTGGCTGGAGTATCATAGATTTCTTTTTCGCAATAGTGCGAGTGAAAAAATTAGTCGGTCAATATGTGAGAATTAAAGGATGGTATCGTCGGGGTCCAAGCCCCTATTTACAAGTTGACACTATAGAAACAGAAACAGGAAGAAGATTTCGAAATTATGCGAAACATATGACTTATTTCTGGGCAGTCTTGGCTTTTATAGTAGGCTTAGTACTATTTTACATCTGGTTTGCCACTTTTTAATAGGATAGACGGTTTGTTACAACCCAAATTTTTTTTCTTTTAATTTTTTCATTTTTTTCAAAAAAATCATAAAAAATTAAGAATAGAATTATTATATTAAATCAGCTTAAAATAATTTGATTTCAACTATTCATTTATAATAAATTAGAATAAATTAACCTTTACACTGAGACTAGTCATGCATAAAAAAGTGGAATTAATGGCTCCTTTAAAAAATTATACGTCCTTAAACGCCGTTTTATCCAATACCGATGCAGTTTATTTTGGTGTGGAGTCGTTAAATATGCGAATGTATAGTGATAACTTTAAACTTGAAGATTTGAATAATATTGTAAGAATTTGCCACGATAATAACATAAAAGCATATTTAACCACTAATATCATAATCTATGAAAATGAATTTTCCCTATTACATAATATCATGGATAAAGCAGTGGAAGCGGAGATAGATGCCGTTATCCTACATGATATTGGGGCAATCGAATCAGCAAAACAGAACGGATTAAAGTTTCATATCTCAACCCAAGCAAGTATCTCGAATTCCTATTCTGCAAGATTTTACGAGTCTTTAGGAGCGGAAAGATTAATATTGGCTCGGGAATTATCTTTAGAACAAATTAAAGAGATTAAAACCAAATTAGAAAAAAGCCAAATTGAAACTTTTATTCACGGGGCTCAATGTACTTCAATTTCAGGGAGATGCTACTTTTCTGCTGAAGTGTGCGGTTCCCAAGATTATTCTGCAAATCGAGGGAAATGTGTTCAACCCTGCCGTAGAAGCTGGAGAGTATATGATGATCAAACTAATGAATTCCTTTATGATGGCGTGTTTTTCATAAATGCGAAGGATCTTTGCATGATTGAACATATTCCAACATTAATTGAGGCGAATATTGATGCGTTTAAAATTGAGGGTCGAATGAGAGGTCCAATATATATTGAAGAAGCTACCTCATGCTATCGTGAGGCGATTGATGCATATTATGATCATTCATTCACTCCAGAAAAAGTGCATGAATGGCTTAATCGCCTGAAAAAGGTATATAATCGCGGTTTTTCCACAGGATTTTATTTCGGGTTACCTAAAGGAAGCGAAATTGAAAGAAAAAGAGAAGGAAATGTGTCCAATTTTCGAAAAAAAGAAATTGGGAAGGTATTATCTTATTATCCGGAGAAAAAAGCAGCAAAAATTCTTTTAACCTCTGGAAAATTGAAACTAAATGATGAGATCTATATAATAGGAACTAACACTGACACATATCTCCACCAAAAAATCACATCTATCCAAATTAAGCAAAAAAAAAATCTGACTGAAACCCCTATAGTCTCAAAAGGAAAAAAACCAGCTGTTGGAATTTTAGTTGACAAACCCGTGAAAAAAAACGATAAAGTGTTCAAATTGGAATCACAATTATAATAAGAAAATATCGTTATGATTCAAGCAGAAAACAACTCAAGCTCTCTTGAATGTAAAATAGTTAGCAAAGCACAAAAACGAAGAGGTAAGCTTTTCGGTCATTTTTGGAAAATATGGAGTTTTTTTGGGTTGCCTTATTTTTGGCTAATTCTGGCCATCATTTTTTTTTTCCTGGGAAATTTTCTGGTTCCCGCATTATTTATGATTATAACTATGAGTTATGTTTTTATTGTGGCTCCTTTAAAACTAATTATAAAAAGACCTCGCCCCCAACAAAAGTGTGATAATGTGGAATCTTTAATTTCTAAAAGAAAATTCTCCTTTCCCAGTGGTCATACTTTTATAGC
The DNA here is from genome assembly GCA_004524515.1 of Promethearchaeota archaeon. The sequence continues at coordinate 3,368 of SDNV01000003.1, read as the reverse complement.
CACTTCGTTTGGACTAGTTCTAGCATTTTACTTCGATGATTTTTTTTGGTTTATTGCCATGCTTTTTTTAGGTATTATGGTAGGAACATCTCGTGTTTTTCTGGGAGCTCATTTTTTATCAGATGTATTATTTTCTTATACAATGGCGGTAGTCGTCGTGATTCTTATTTTTTGGTTTTTATCTCCATTAGTTCAAATGATTATACTAATTTTTCAGAGTATTTTTCTTCTGACTTCTATAAAATAGCTAACTTAATCTCAACTATTTTAACAAGAAAACGATAATTCGATAAAAAAAATAATTCCCAATTTTTTTTAAATTTAAAAGAGATTCAGGAACAGAATTTAATCCGTAAAATTACTACTATTATTAAAAGTCAGGGTGATAAAACGTTAACTTCAGCCAAAATAGAATTTTCATATACACATCCAAATTCTGATGGCTCTCGAATAGGGCTATTAAATACTATATTAAATATAGTTCCTGGTCAAGAATTAACTTTGGATTCGGATTTATGGTTTTCTCAAAAAAAAGGGATATATAATATTTATATTACTATATATAATTGTACTCCATCAGAAGATAATACCTCCCATAATCGATATTTAATTCAGATTATAGTTAGGTTTGAAGCAGGAAGGGATGATGAAGAAAATAATGGTTCAAAAGAAATGCCCTTTAATTTTTATTATCCTGAAAAAATTAAAAATTATCAAGTTTAGAGAATGAAAATTCTAATTTTTATTTATTCTTTAAAATTTCAATTTTATTTTTGATATTTTTAGCACGCGATGTGTTATCTATTCCGAGTTTTATTAGAATTTGTAATGCTTTTTCTAAATTTAGGAGAGCCTCATCATTCTTTTTTTGATCATCATAAAGAAAACCGATATTCGTGAGATCTATGGCAATATTATTTAAATCTCCTAATTCTTCATCTATTTTTAATGCCCCCTTGTATTTCTCGAGTGCTTCGGGATATTTCTTTTGAATGTTATAAATTTCTCCAATATTATTATTACGTACTGCTTTTCCAGCTAGATTTCCTATTTCTTCATCGATCGCTAAAGCTTTTTCATATAGCTTTAAAGCATTGGAAAAATCTCCTTGCAATCTGTATATCTCTCCAATATTATTTAAATATGTAGCTTTCTCTATAGGGTCTCCTATTTGTTCATTAATCTTCAATGCTTCTTGAAAATTCTTGAGGGCTTCTGAATAATTTCCTTTTAATCGATATATTCCTCCAATATTATTAAGATCAATAGCTTTACCTGCAAGATCGCCAATTTTTTCATCGATTTTAAGTGCTTCATGAAATTTCTCGAGTCCTTTATCATATTCTTCTTGTAATGCATATAAATCTCCAATATTTGTAAGATCTATTGCTATTCCAGTAGGTTCTCCCAATTGAGTATGAATTTGTAATGATTCTCCATAGTATTTTAATGCTTCTTTATAATTTCCTTGAACCTTATATAATTCTCCAATATTATTTAAATCATCAGCCTTACCTGATAGATTTCCCAATTGATCATCTATCTTCAGGGCTTCTTGATATTTATTTAATGCTTCATTATTTTTTCCTTGTCTATAAAATAATTCACCTATATTATTAAGTCGAGCAGCTTTTCCAGAAAGATTTCCTTCTTGTTCATCTATTTTAAGTGCCTCTTGATAACAGCTTAATGCTTCAGAATAATCCCCTATAAGTTTATAAATTAAACCCATATTATTAAGACATGTAGCTCTTCCTGAAATATTCTTTATATGTTCATCAATTTTTAATGATTCTTCATATAACTTCAATGCTTCCGTATATTTACCCTGTGAACTATAGATTCCTGCTATATTGTTAAGTATAATACCTTTCCCTAGAAGATTACCTAATTGATTGTCAATCTTAAGTGCTTCTTGATAATATTTTAAAGCTTCAGGATATTCTCCAAATGTTTTAAATATCTCTCCTATATTATTAAGACCTATAGATTGCCATTTTAATGAGTTTTTTTCATTTGCGATAGAAAGCAATGCTTTAGAACATCTTAAAGCATCTTGATACATACTGAAATCAATATATATCTTATAAGGAATAGAAAATTTCCTAAACTCATCTGGTTTTCTAATATTATTTTGAAGCCAACTGAGAAGATCTATCGAAAATTGTTCCTCTTCAACCACTATAGTTGGTTCCAACAATTCCTTCAGTAATCTCGATGTATTCGCTTTTACTTTAAATATATGCTTTGCATTTTTCATTCTAGAGATCTCTAAAAGAATTTGCGAACTTTTTTCAAAATTCTCTATTTTTTTATTGTTTTCTTCGACAATTTCAAAAATCTCTTCCCTTCCATTATCTTCTGAAACAAAGTCGATCCAAATTATGTTTTTAATCTGTTTTAAGACTTTTAAGGTTGGAACAACATCAAAATCATCACTTCCAGAATATCCAATTACTACTATTGTACGATTAAATGAAATATTTTCAAATAGAGGACGCTTGAATGGTTCTACTTGAAATACGCTTACACCTTCTTTCCCCGAACCGAATGCCTGAATCGTTGTGATTAGAGAATCTTTTGTATCTTCTCCCGTAATAATATTTTTTGTCGAGCCATGGATCTTATATACAATCTTTTTTCCTTGGTTAAATAAATCAGCAGGATTATCATAATTCTCGAAATCTCTCTTAGTTATAATGGAGATAATATCTTTTTTTGGAATTCCAGATTGTTTCAACGCGTATTCTATAAGAAAATCAAAATTAGTAGTCATAACGAAATGACCTTTCTTAATCATTTCCGCAAGAAAAAAATGTTGGAGATTCGGTTTGTCGCAGAGTCCATAATAATCAATTATTTTCAAGTTAGGATCTAACTGATCTCTTATAATTTCTATTAACTGCTCGAATCTTAATTCTTTAATATTAAGAACATTTTTTAATTCTGATTCGGCACATATATATTTAAGAATTGCTTCCATCATTGCCTTCCCTGCAGGTAAGCAAGAAGGGATATCTATTGAACATCCTGCTCCAACTAAGAAAGTTAAATCTTCATCTTCAATAAGATCTTTAAACGTGAGTTTTGTATGGGTCATAATTGATTATTGTAGGTCTTGTTTTTAGTGATTAATAACAATTTTATTGTTAATATATATTTTATTGTAAATATAGAATAATTCTAATCTCTAATAAGATATAATTTTTTAAATTTACATCAATAGGAATAATAATATAATCTAAAATTATATTAAAATAAAAAAAATTAAATTAAAAATAGTATTAGAAAAAAAAACAAGAATAAATTTTAAAAAAGAAAAAAGAGTTTGAATTAATATTTTAATTCAAAATTAGTAAGGCTTAATT
>SDNV01000182.1 GCA_004524515.1 Promethearchaeota archaeon | reverse complement strand
TTAAAAAAAATATTTGGAATAAAAAATAAAAATTAAAAAATTAAATTAAAAATTAGAATAGATCATAAAATTATTTTCTGAGCCTATAGAATAGATCTCATACTTTTTTCCCTTTTTAGATTTGCAGTTTAATTGAATCATCGGAAAAAGATAGATCTGAGTTACTATTTGAGTGTCTTTATCTTTTTCATAATTCTTATAATCATTTCCTGCAGCATTTATAGTTTTTTTTACATTTTTATCCCAGTATCCAAGTGAGCCTTCTGATTTATCATCCAACTCTTTAAAATTGTTAAACTTGATACCTTCCACACTCTCAATAAGATCTTGGAGGTCTTTTCCAATTTCCTTCTCATATTTAGTTTGTAGACTCGAGTGAAGTATAGGTATCCCTGTAACTACTGACTGAAAAGGAACAGGAAGAATTTCATACTTATAAAGGTTTTTATGTCCTCCACATTCTCTACATGGATTTTGTACTTTACCAGTTCCATAGCATTCTCCACAAGGATAACTAAATGTTCTCTTTTGTTTTTTTTGCTCTTCACCTTCCAAAACGGTCAAATCTTCCTCAATTTTACCAGATCCTTTGCAGGTGGAACATTTATCTTCAATATATCCTTTTCCACTACAATTTTTACATGCTACAGCAGTAATACTCTCATATGTAGGAACCTTTTCGTCTCCTTTCCAATTATCCTTGTTGACTTTAGTACTTTTAAAGCTATAAAAGGTTTCTCGACTTACGCGAGGAGCCATTACTGTATCTTCATCTTTTCCCTTTGCAGGAGCAACAGTTTTCTTAATTGAAAAATAAATTGCTGCTCCTTTGAGAGCAGGCGGAACAACGTATTCTGCAGCTGAAATCGCATCTAATGTAAAGACAGCACCTTTAGTTCCAAATTGTTTTTCCATTTGTTTACGATCTTTTTTCACAGCACTTTGTTTCCATTTCTCAAAAATGTCATCTAAATTTGGGGTTTTAATGCGGACATCTCCCATAATTTACCATCTCTTTATTTAAAAATCATAATTTGTTTTTTTGCATTAATAAAAAATTAAATACCCGTAGATTTATATATTTAAATATAAGTTATAAAACAATTAATTTAAGAGAATTAAAAAATATATCACTTTGTAATTATGTCAGAAGAAGATAAACAAGCCGTACAATATTTTCTAGAATGGATAAAATCGAATGGTTTAGCTGACTGGATTAAATATTATTTAGATGCTGGGGATGAAGTAAAATTAAGACAAATCAAAGAAGTATATGATAAGATTAAAGCCGCTTTTGGTTTTTAAGTGAAAAGTTTAACTTTTTTAATTCATTTATTTTTCTAGTTAAGTAAAATTTCACTGTGCAATTGTGTGACTATTCCTTCAAAACACTATTTTATAGTAATTGATAAAGATCGCAAAGAAAAAAAGGAATTAGCATTTCATGTTAATTTTTTTTACTTAAAATCATTTAAGGACGAAAACCACACATTTAAATATGTAAGGGAGCCTTTTTTTAGAGGTTTAGTAATTTTTGGATTAGATATTAAAAATAAAATGAGACCTTTAAAATTCAGTAAAATTGAGAAAGACTATACTATGATTCCTGTGAATCCCCGACTGTTTAAAAAATTTGTTTTTGCTAAAGAAAATGAATTTATTGCATTTTCAGCTAAGACGGACCAGAGTGAATTCGCACCAATACTAGAAATGCTTCAAAACTTTCAATATAATAAGAATAAGATAATCACCTTAACATTTTGTGAATCTTGCTTAGATAAAAAACGATTCAATTTATTAAATAAGAAGGCCCAAGTAATATCTTTCAAAAATCAAATAATATGTTCTGAATGTGCCCTTGATGTAGTATTAAATAATATCAAAATGACAGGTTTGATACCATCTGAAACTAAGATTAGTCCTAAATTAAAAAATTTTTTCAAACACTTGATTTTAAAGTTTAGGAACGTTAGTAAAGTACTTTCGGCTTTTAAATCAGATTTTAATCCAGTTTTAAATAAGGATATTACTCTTTATGATGTTGAAAAAACTCCCGCAATAAGCAAAAAATATCTTAATTATAAAGTTAGCAAGTTAGATATTCCCTTAGCTTTTAAAAAAATCCTTGAGAGTATACATATATCAACACTTTTACCTATACAAGCTATTTCAATTGAGAAAGGTTTGCTATCAGATTATAATGATCAATTATTAATGGCTCCTACTTCAGGAGGTAAAACTTTAGTCGGGGAACTGGCAGGGATTTCAAAACTTCTTAAGAATAAAAATTTGAAGATGCTTTATTTAGTTCCCATTGTTGCTTTAGCTAATATTAGAACAGATGAATTTAAAACAAAATATAAGCCCCTTAACATAAAAATTGTTAAAAAAGTAGGGGAATCTCTACTTGAAAAAAAAGAGGAGGATATAGGAGAAGATTTATTTGATGCCCATATTATAATAGCTACCTACGAGGCAATAGACTTTATTTTAAGGAGTGGGAATAAGGATCAAATTGGAGCGATAGGAACGATAATTGTTGATGAAATTCAAACACTGATAGATCCGGACCGGGGATATTTATTAGATGGGTTTATTGCTCGCTTAAAAGTTTTATATAAAGAAGCACAATTTTTATATCTCAGTGCTACGGTTGGAGAGCCAGAATTATTAGCAAGAAAACTAGGTTGCACTTTAATAAGATATAATAATCGTCCTGTTCCTATCGAACGTCATTTATTAATTAATCTTACTGAAAATATAAAGCATAAAAATATTGCAAAATTAGTCCGTGCTGCTTTTTCACAGAAATCCAAATTTGGATTTAAAGGACAGTCAATAGTTTTCACTAATACTAGAAAAAAATGTGATGCTTTAACAGCTTATCTTCAAAATAAAGGAATTAACATGAGATCCTATCATAGTGGATTAACGAATGAAGAGAGGAAATTAATAGAAATAGAATTTAAATCACAAAGAATTGCAGGTGTTGTTGCAACAGCGGCTTTAGCAGCAGGTGTAGATCTTGCTGCTAGTCAAGTGCTGTTTGAATCTCTCGCAATGGGAATACATTGGCTAACAGTTGCCGAATTTGAACAAATGTTAGGAAGAGCAGGAAGATTAAAGAAACATGAATTAGGATTAGCATATTTACTTGTTCAACCTGGAAAGATATACTCGCCAAAAATGACAGATACAGAAGAAAATATCGCAATCAAGCTATTGAATGGTAAAATAAAAGATTTTGAGTTAGAACCTGATGAGAATAGATCACTTACAGAATTATTAGCATTCATTTCTATGTTTAATAAAGGAATAGAATTTGAAAAAATAATCGAATATTACGATTTTCTAATAAATAATCATTATAATATAGATGACTTTGTAAAGAAATTAAATCATTTAAGACTTGTAAGAATTAAAGAAAATCTTATTCATAAACCTACTCATACAGGACAATCAATATCTAAATCCTTCTTATATATTGATGAAGGTTTAGAAATAATAGAAAAACTGCAGAAAAATGAAGTTAATAATATTATAGAATTAGCGTTAGAACTTAAGCCAATCAAAAATGTTTACTTATCAAAAAAAGTAGTTGCTGAGCTTTCTAGAAATATAAATATGAGATATATGTCAAATAATTTTTTCAGTGCCAGTGTTATTTCTCTGATGAATGCAGAGTATGTCCGAACTCGAAAATCATTCTCACGAGATTTTATTGAATTAATCATGAGATGGATTAATGATATTTACAATTGCGATTGTAAGGATAGTCCATATTGTGATTGTGGAAGAATAAATCTAGAAAAAATTATATTTGATTTAAGAACTAAAGAAATCCTCTCTATTTCACAAATTTCACAGTATTTAGCAGAAGAATATGAATTATTAGTCTTTAAAGGAGATCTTATTGATTATTTAGAAAATTTAATTTATTCATTAGAAAGTATTAAAAACATTTCAGAAGGCATTAAACACTTACCTAAAAATTATTTAGAAGATTTATCCAACATCCCATCAATTATTGAAAAAATCAAAAGTTAACTATATATAGATATTATAAAATATTAACAATTGTAACTAAAATAATAATGAAACAAGTTAATATAGGGGTTCAAAAAAACTTAGAATATTAAATAAGATTTTGTAGAAATGTTGTATACAATTTTTCTTTATCAGAGCGAAAGCGGATTATTACTCTATGATAAAAATTTTCAAGATATTAGTTCTGGTAAAATGGAACTATTTTCATCATTTTTTTCCGCATTAAAAACATTCATCGGAGAAATGCTTTTGGATGGCTCAAAGGAATTGAAAAACATAGAGTTGGGAGATTATACGGTTTTAATTACAACCATCAATGAAATTAAAGCAGATTTAGTTGTTATAGGTGATAAAGAAGATCATAAAGCTATTAATAAATTGATACCAAAAATCATTAAAATACTGGGAAAAAATCCAGAAATATTTCTTGAATGGAAAGGAAATAGAAACGATTTTGGTATTTTCGAAGAACCAATCAAAGAACTAGTTTTAAGTCATAAGAAATTATTGGGAGAGAAATCTCTATTAGAAAGACAGGAACATATCTTAAAATCAATGTGGGCACATAAAAAAGAACTTTCTTCTCAAATGATCGAAAATTTGATCCATGAAAAAGGTATTTTAACAGATAAATTAGAAAATTCTACAAATTACCCCGAAAAATTAGTTTTGATTGAAAAGTTATTGGAAAATTCTGAAAAATTAAAGGATGAAAAAAGTTTTATTAATTTTCAAGATGATCTAAAGCATATTAAAGATGAAATACGGGATTCAAAAATAAAATTGAATTACTATTTAGAAAAGATAAAAATCACGATAAATCAGGCAGTTAATCAATTAGGAAATAAGCCTCTGAATCAAGGTGATTATAAAGATGTGTATTTGAATTTATATTCATTCAGTAATAAACTAAAAAATATGA
>SDNV01000181.1 GCA_004524515.1 Promethearchaeota archaeon | reverse complement strand
AGAAATGTACTAAAATTTTTGAATCCTTTGATATATTATCTTTAATGAAAAATACTGTTTCAATTTGTTACTCGTCAAACTCGGCATAATAAGTAACATTACGATGTACAATAAATGTAGAAAAAAGAGATATAAGAAGAATAATCATCATAATGTTTTCAATTTTAAGAAATTTTGAATGAATCTTGCTTCTTAATAAATTATCATAAAGAGAATATTTATATCTAAGATACAACGTAAAAATCCTTGCTTTGTCGATTATAAAAGTAATAGCAAAACAACTCAAAATTATTATTGGTCCTGTTAAAGCCTCAGTAACTCTCGTTATAAACCAACCAAGATTTTGTGCGAAAATATTGGATGAATCTATAAATAAAGCTTCTACAATATAAAATCCTATTATAATGAGTAATGATAATTTTCCAAAATTAATTATGATTTTGTAATTCTCTCCAACCATTTTTTTTGCTGGTAAAAATAGACTTACAAAAGTTATTATTATGAAAAACGAGATAGTACGCCTCTCCAAATCTCTAAATGTGTCTATAACATTATTCTTCGGAAATATATTTTTTAATATATCAGAAACATTAATACTTGGGGATGATAATTTTAGGAACATAAAAGTTATATTAAAATTTATATTTAAAGGTCTGATTCCGAAATTAACTAAAAAGGCATTTATTAAATCTATAAATGTTATTTGCTGAACGATTAATGTATGAATAATAAACGTTAATAATAAAAATATGTATAAAATTATTGGTTTGATAATGAAATCTATTAGAGTTTTTTTAAACACGTAATCCTTGTTAATAACTCTAAAGAATATTAGTAATCCTAAAATTATAACATAACACAATGCGTAAAGTGGATTAAATAGAAACATCAACTGAATAAAAAATGCTATTAAATAAAATGGACATTTTGATCGGAAAATAATTATTGATGCGAGTATCATTATGGTTGGAATTGTTGAAGATGAATTAAGACTAAACCTTGAGAGTATTATATTTGATATTAACGTCAACATCAATCCAACAAGAACTAAATAATTTTTCTTAAATAACTGTTTTAATATTATTGCCATAATTATAAGATAAAAACTCATTATCGGTATGCCGGCAAGTTTAAAATATAAATAGGTGAACTTATAATTTGGATTTATTAAAACTGGAGCTAATATAAAAAATATAAAGCCTCTTGGATAATGAATCGGATAACGTTCTCTCCAGAAATATCCGTTTTCCAATAAAAACCACATATGTCCTACCCAACCATAAGTATCTAATCCTGGGAGTGGATATTTCTGAGTTATAACCCTCCATTGGACCACTATTTGTATTATAATTATTAGAAATATAATTGCAACAAAGAACCATGAATCTTGTGGTTTTCGTTTAAAATTTTTCTTAATTGAAGTAATAAATTTGGAAATTTCCTCTCTTGTCAAAATTTTACGATATGACAAAACAAAGAGAAATATTATATTAATAATAATAACTGATAAGTAAGCTGTAAAAAAGTTAAATAAATGAAAAAAATCTAAAATAAAACAAATTGAAATATAAATTGATAACCCTATGGCGAATGAGATTATAAAAATCTCTAGAAAATGTAAATCCCAGTCTCTCTTATTCACTTTCCTTATAAAACGATAAAAAATATAACCAAAGATGGAAATTAAAAGAACAAATAAATAAAACGCTATAAATACTAGAATTAAATTGAGAAAATACCACTCTTGAGATGAATTTACCATTATAATAATTTTCTCTTAGTATTAAATAACTTTGAGAATATTATTTTCTTTAAATATTTTAGATTATTAAAAGTTCAGCTATAATATCATTCATTTATCCTCTTCTTTTTTTATTGAATTTTCCTACTTAAGGGATGTAAAAAAAATATAATATAGAAGTGGAGATTTTTATTAAATTAAAGATTATTAAAATTGAATTTTTATGGGAGAAACTTTATCAGCAAAGATGCTGCAGAAGTACTTTAACCGCTTCGAACTTAAATATACGATCTCAATTCCTGAGAGAGATAATGTAATTAGTAATATAATACCATTTATGGAATTGGACCCACATATAAAAAAAGGTTATAACAATTATGAAGTGAGAAGTATTTATTTTGATTCTCCCCTCAAAAGAGCATATTATGAGAAAATATTCGGAATTAAAGCTAGGGTCAAACTTCGGATTCGATATTACCCAAATTTTCAAGTTGGTGATAAAGAATTAGTTTTCATTGAGCTTAAACGCAAGATGAATGAAAATGTTTCAAAGAGCCGAGTCTTGGTACCATTTGAAGATGCATTCGACATTATTGACAGCCATACTCCAAAAGCCAAAAAATTTTATGAAACTGCATCTAAAGAAGATAAACAAAGCCTGAATGATGTTTGGTATCTTTATAATAGATATAATTTAAAACCAGTTTGTCTTGTTTGGTATCAACGAAGTCCATACATCTCAAAAATAGAGAAAGGTAGGTTTAGAATAACATTTGATACGAATGTAAGGGTAAGAAACTATAATTTTGATTTACATACTGGGGGAACTGGAGGAAATTATGTTGTACCTCCTCAACTTTCTATAATGGAAATTAAATTTACCTCATTTATCCCAGCATGGGCGGTTCATATCATACAACGAAATAATGTTATCCAAGAAAAAATGAGCAAGTTTGCTTCTGGACTTGAAACTGTAAAAATTCTAAGTCTCTTTTAAAAAAGTTTTTTTATAATCTTTAATAGGTGTTAATTTAATGTTATTGCAAAATATTATTTTTGACGCGATTAATACATTTTTTGAAGAATCCTTTAGAAATATTGGTACTGATATCGATCTAATAGATGTTGGTCTCGTTCTGTTTTGGTCAATCTTCTTAAATTTTATTATTGCGGTAACGTATAGAGGCACACACAGAGGGGTATCATATTCGCAGAATTTTACGCAAAACTTAGTCATCATTGGAACTGTGGTAGGAATGGTAATGTTAATAATAGGGACAAATATTGCTCGTGCATTCACCTTAGTAGGAGCTTTATCAATTATCAGATTTAGAACTGCGATAAAAGATCCAAAGGATGTTGGATTTATATTCTTTGTTATGGTTGTTGGTATGGCATGTGGAACAAAATTTTATCCTGTCGCCATAATAACTACATTTGTCGGTTGCGGATTAATCTATTTTATGACATATTCTAATTTTGGTCAGAAAGGTTTGGCACAAGATATCTTAGAGATGTATTTCCCAATATCGGAAGATTATGCTAAAGTGTTAAGTCCTATTTTTATTAGACATTTGAAATACTATTCTCTCTTATCTGTTGATGCAGTTGATGATAAGACAAATCGTCTTAGTTTTATTATTACTTTTAAATCACGAAGGAAACTATTAACATTTAAAAAAGGGAGAGACGTTTTTGATGAGACTTTAACTCCTAAATCTTCATTATTAGCTGAATTACAAAAAATCCCCTATATTAAAAATATAAAAGTAATTGAAGGTTCAAGCTCTCTTGAGTTATAATTTTTCTTAATTATAATTTCAAATTTTATAATTTAGAACTCTGAGAAATAAGCATCGCAAAATTCTAATCTTTCAGGAATCCAATCAAAAACATGATCAATAGATTTATCAATTTCTTCCTCCCAATTTTCTTCCCAGAGATAGTGGTACCAAAGATTGGTATCTATATCTAAAACGTCTTTAATCTCATCATATAATTCAGAAAGTAAATCAATTATAGCATTTTCTGTCCATATTGTATCTCTTAAATTAAACCAGCGTGTTTTACATTCATTTTTAAATTCAGCACTTTTTAGAAGCCTATCAAATAATAAATTGTGTTCTCTAGCAAAATCTTCATCATTTTTTTCGGGAGCACTAGTTCGCCTAAGCCATTGACCAAAACATCTATCAAAATCCCAAGGAACAAGAAAAGCCTTGCCTGGAAATGAATTTCTCACGATAAAAAAATTATGTTCCCAGAAGTCATCATGCAATATGAAAAAATTGAATACATAGAAGTCAATTAAGTTTTGTCGATCAAATTTAGAATATATGCCATTTTCAAGAGAAAAAAATTCCTCATCAGGGGTATATTGAATATAATGAATAAGCTCATACATTATAGGATCCATAATATAAATTCCATCATATTCATTTGGCCAATCCTGTTCCCACTTATCATGTTCATAGAAATAAAAGTTTTTATGTGGTTCCGCAGATTGAAAAATGAAACTTGAACTAATATCATTAATTGCATCATCTAGGGCAAATAATCTTCTATCGTTTTTTTCTACAAGAAGATAAAGTCCTTGAAGTTCTCTGTTAATATATACAATAACATATTCAGAATCGGGTAATATTGCTGTTGGATTTGATGGTAAAAGTGATTTATATAATTCCATTGCTAATTTAATTTGCATTCTTGGAAGATCACTATACATAGCAAACAACATCCAATCGTCATCTTCTCTCATTCCCAGAAGTGATGTCGGTTCTGATAGTTCAAATCTATATCCTTTTTTTGGTATCGCATCGTTGTATTTATTAAATCTCCCCCTGATTTTAATTTTTAAATCTATAGGTTCAACGCTTTTATGGGTATCAGGGCAATTCAACTCAAATGTACCATCTACATAATCACCACTTTCTATATTTTTTTCAGTAGCTATATTTATTATTGGGAAGTTTTCTGAACTTATTGGATAATTTCTAATATAAGTATAAACAAATACTATAGATATTAATAACACACAAACTATAATAATAACTAAAAACTCTTTTTTCTTTTTCTGTGAAGGTAATCTATCAATAAATTCTTGTTGATTGGACATACAATTATAATTATTTTCTTATGAACGTAAAAAAAAATTTTATTTTTCTATATTAATAAATAAACAGCATTATTTCTATTTAATTTCATTTTAAATTATATATAATTAGAACTTTAAATTTATTTTAACCATTTTT
>SDNV01000180.1 GCA_004524515.1 Promethearchaeota archaeon | reverse complement strand
TTCTCTACTATTTTTTATAAAAAATTCTAAATAACTGTGATAATTAATTATATTTAAAATTGAAATTAATTATTACTAAAATTTTTATCTAAAAATACCTATGAACCTTACAAATATTTTCTCGGAATTAACTGAGGCATTAGATAAGTTAGATCAAGATCGAGAAGAAATTTTAAAGATATCCAGAGGTATTATTCGAGACTGTAGCATAGCAATAAAACATATTCATAGAAAGGAATTTGACAGTTACGAGACAAGAATTAAAGATGTGAAGAAAAACCACGAAATTTTAGTCTCCTTAGTAAATAGAAATAGAGGGGTTTTTTTTAAATATTTAAAAACGCCTGAACAAGAATACGCAGAAGCCATCTGCTTTTATTCCCTTATTTCAAGAAAAGAATTACCTACTCCTAATCAATTGAATGTAGATCCCTTAAACTTTATTTTAGGCTTAGCGGATGTAGTAGGCGAATTAAGAAGATATGTGTTAGATAATATTAGAAATTCTCGAATAGCAGACTTAAATGAAGTTTTAGAAAGTATGGATGATATTTATACTCATCTTTTTTCTTTAGATTATCCCTCTGGGGTGACTCAAGACTTAAGACATAAAACTGATCAAGCAAGAAACATCATAGAAAAAACCAGAGGCGATATCTCAATATCGCTTCAAATGAATGATCTAAAAAAATGTATTGAAGACAATATTGAAAAAGAATAAAATAAAAAATAATCAAGATTTACTATGCCTTTTGATGTCGAAAAGATCAAACAAGACGCAAAAAGAAATTATGAAAATGCATGGCTTCAAACAAGAAAATTATTAAAACTGAAAGGAAATTATTTTAATCTTCAAAATAAAGGAAAGATCCATCCAGTTAACGAATTTATTTCTGAAGCAAGAACACAAATGATTGCTCTCGGGTTTGAGGAATTAATTTTACCGATGTTTGTCGAGGAAGATGAAATTTACAAGCAGTATGGTCCCGAGGCAGCTTTAATTCTTGATAGATTGTTTTATGTAGCAGGGCTTCCTCGACCAGACATTGGAATTTCAAAGGATAAAATTGCAGCCATCAATCAGTTAATCCCAAAATTCGATAAAGAAGAAATGTTAAAAAAGATATTTCGAGATTATAAAACAGGGGACATTGAAGCTGACGATTTAATTGAGGTTTTTATTGAAAAATTAGAAGTAAATGAGAGTAAGGCCTCAGAAATAATTGATAAAATTTTTCCGGAATTAAAAACACTAAAACCTATACCAACAAAAACCACACTAAGAAGCCACACCACTGCTTTATGGTTTAAAGTTTTAGCTGAATTAAAGAAAAAAAAAAAATTGCCTCTTCAATATTTTACAATTTGCCCAAAATTCAGAAGAGAGCAAAAAATAGACGCGACTCACTTATATGATTCAAACACATTGTCTATTGTTATTATGACTGAAGAAATCTCTCTAGAAGATTGCCAAAAAATCGCCTCTTTAATCTGTGAACAGATTGGCTTCAAGGAAAACAAATCAGAAATCAAAAAAGCCACTTCTAAATATTATGCTCCCCAAACAGAATTTGAAATTTTTGTGGAACATCCTACTACTAAGGAATGGATAGAAATTGGAGATGGGGGATTTTACAGTCCTGTTAGTTTAGCTAATTATGGAATACGGTATCCTGTATTTAATATTGGTTTTGGAATAGAACGTATCTGCATGATAAAAACGGAAATCGAAGATATTCGTAAGTTGGTATATCCCTATTTTTATGAGGATATCTCGTTTTCCGATGAAGAGATCAGTAAAGGGATTAAATATAAACATATCCCTCTTACAGAAAAAGGAATTGAAATCAAGAATGCGATAATTGAAGCTGCTATTACACACAAAGATCAACCATCACCAGTGGAAATTAAAGTCTGGGAAGGCATTATTAAAGATAAAAAAATCGAAGTATCTATTTGGGAGAGAGATCCCAATGTAAAACTTTTAGGACCTGCAGCTCTGAATAAAATAAGAGTTAAGGATGGAGAGATTTTAGGTCTTGCATATGAAAAGGCTTTAGAGGATAGTATTGATACCGGTAAAACTTACCTCGAGGGAATTGCTTCAGAGATGGCATATCTTATTGATGTTATACTTGATCAAAATAAATCTGGTTATGAGCATAGGGTAAAAATGTGTTATAGGGCTTCCGAAGTAAATGTTATTATAGAAGATATTATATTAGAATATATTCACTCTAAACAAAAAAAAGTAGATATAAGAGGTCCCGTTTTTGTAGGACTTTCATTTAAAATTATTCAATAATAATTTAATTAAAAATCTGAGATAAATTCAAAATAAGATGAAAAAAAACAAAAAAGTACTAATTGCGGGAACATTTGACATTCTCCATCCAGGACACATTTACTTAATCAATGAGGCTGCCAAATTAGGGGATGTGTATGTTGTGGTAGCAACTGATAAAAATAGAGAGCTCTATTCAGGAGAAGCTCCAGTAATCCCCGAAGAACAAAGATTAGAAATAATTCAAAATATAAAAAACGTAAAATTGGCTAAATTAGGAAGACATGATAATGACACGCTTAAAACTGTTGAAGAAATAAATCCTGATTTAATATTACTGGGACCAGATCAAAAATTTAGTGTAGAAAAGTTAAAAAATGCGTTAGTTTTAAAGGGTCTCAACCATATTGAAGTGAAAAGATTGGAAAAATATTATGATAAGTACAAATTACATAGTTCAAGTCTAATAAAAAAGAAAATCAAAGAAGAATACCAAAAGAAATAAATGTAAATAAGTGAGCCATAGAATGTCAATTAATGATAAAATTACCCCCGATAATTATGCCAACTGGTTTGCTCTTTATTATCTTAGCCAGCAAATTGGGAACCAGAAAGCCATTCATATCAGTAGTATAGAGTTGGGAGAACTCATGGGTCTAAGTCAACAAACAGCATCTCGAAGGATCCAAGATTTAGAAAAGTTAGGCTGGATTGAGCGAAAAATTGATGGGAAAACTCAGACGATTAGGATTCCTAAGAAAGGAGCAGATATGTTACTGAATGTCTATAAGGAATTAAAATACATTCTCGATAACATCTTAATAGTAGGAGTAGTTACCGAAGGGATGAAAGAAGGGGGCTATTATGTATCAATTAAGGGATATTATGAACAATTTCAAGAAAAATTAGGATTCAAACCCTTTAAAGGAACGTTAAATTTAAAAATGAGTGATTTAAACAAAGCTCTTTTAAGAGAAAACATTCAAAATCGCACCCCAATTATAATTAATGGATTTAAAGATGAAAATTCCGAGCGTACTTATGGAGAGGTTAAATGCTATGGATGTAAAATCTCTCGGTTAGATGAGAGAGAAAAAAAACTTAAAGCTGCAATTTTAGATATCGAACGTACACACCATGAAAAAAATATTATTGAAATCTTAGCGGAGCCCTACTTAAGGGATTATCTTAAATTAAAGGATGGAGATAAACTAATTATAGAATTAACCAAAAACAAGGATTAAATTATTTTTCAGATATTATAGTTCCAGATTTTTTATTTGTTTCTTTATTCGCAAAAATCTAAAAAGCGCCGTTCCTATAACTAACCACATAAAAAGAAATAATAACTCATTAAAAAATGCATTTAAGAGATAGACTATAATTGAAGTAATAAAGAGATAGAATAATCGTTCAGATCGAGCCATTAGTCCAATATCAAAATTTGCGTTTTGTGGTTTTTCTTTAAAGAAATTTTCTGCCCGTGCTCTGATATAACTTATCATTAGAGTTCCTAAAAAGGTAAAAAATATGATTATTTTCATATCTATCATATCCCAAAGAAGTTGATCCCATGTATATATTAATAACGCCAAAAATATTACAAACTCAGAAATTCTATCCATTACTGAGTCGAAAAAACCCCCAAAAGCCGTAGATTTATCAGTAATTCGAGCAATTGCGCCATCACATCCATCCATAATCCCGGTAAAAAATATTAAAATCGCAAAGAATAAAAGATTTTGAAGAAAAACTAATGATATTAAGCTAAAAATCGCAAAAAGGAGCATTATAATTGTCGCGATATTAGGGGTTACTCTTAACTTAATCAATGCTTTAGCTATTAAATTAACTAAAGGTCGAAAAATGTATCTTAACCGGAATTTTGATGTCATTTTTTTATAAGAGAAGAACTCTAAGATGAGATATTTAAATAACTAAAACATGTTATCAATTTATAATATTATTATTTTTACCACTTTTCCTAAGGTATTCGTAATTGATTCATTGCTAATTGAGTTTATTATCACTTCCTGAATTCTTCGATGTTCTATACTTAATGAATTCTAACCTACTTTTATTAAGAGATTTAGTTAATCTGAAAATTATTTTACAAAAAAATAAGTATATAAAAAAATAAATCCTAGTATAATTCTAATAAAAAATAGATTTCTTGAAATAACCTTTCATTGACCAATATTTTTTTTTAGTATAAATGTTTTAAATAAATAAACCATGAACACTTACAATATAGAGATTGAGATCATTTGAAATTACGTTTAATATTAAAAACTAATACAAAGAAAAACAAAGAAGTTTCTCTTAAATTGAATATTGCTCCCTCAAAACATCTTGGATTTATCAATTTTATTAATTTAGCCTTAAAACAGGATTCGCAGATACAGATATCGTTTGAAAAGATAAGCAAGTCTGGAGAAAGAGAAGAGAGCAAGATTGCCGGACAGTTTAAATTTACAGGGAAAGACTCGGTTGGTTTACAACAATTAGAAGAAGAAATTCAAGAGAATGAAAAGAAAAAAAAGAAACAACACGAAAGAAGGAAACATAAATAACCTAAATTAAGTGGATTTAATTAGAATAAACCTTTCTGAATTCCTCTTCCCACTTTTTCTTCACATATAGATTATTCGTGACCGTGTCATAAAGTAATGACAGTTCACTAATTCCCCCTAAAAATTCCTTCTCAATCATAA
>SDNV01000179.1 GCA_004524515.1 Promethearchaeota archaeon | reverse complement strand
TCTACATCTCATAAATAAAAAAATTTTAAATATAATTTAGTTCAATTATCTTTTAATTAGAATTCCTATAAAAATTATTAAAAAATTGTGAATACTCATTATGAGTGAAAATGCAGAAGAAATGGTAAATGATTCATATAAAGAACCTTCTGTCCTTAATATGCTTTCATATGGTACTGCGGGTTTTTGGAGTATGTTTGCTTGGTCAGTCTTTGGGGCATATTTCTTTTTCTTTTATGAAGTGGCAGTGGGATTAGACACAATTCTTATAGCAATGGCAATGATTATTTTTACAGTGTGGGATGCTATTAACGATCCACTCATCGGGTTCCTCACGGATCGTATTACAAAATTCACCAAAAAGGCAGGTAAAAGATTCCCTTGGATCTTGTTAGGGATAATTCCCGCTAATTTTGTATTTGCACTTTTATTCATGCCACCTCTGGGGTCGCCTCCAATAATCCTATTTTGGTGGATTATTATTACGACATGTGTATTTGATTCCTTAGTTACCCTCTGCATGGTGAATGTTTCTGGCCTTTTCCCTGATAAATTTCGAACAGAGAGATCACGTAGAAAGGCTGCAGGATGGGGTACTCCCCTCTCTATGATTGCTTTACCTGCAAGTGCAATTATTCCCCCATTAATCATTACCTTCGAAGACCCTGCGAGTTATATCCCAATGGCTTGGTTATGTGTTGGATTACTAGGTATTGTTTCAATCCTATTCTTGCCTGGAATGGTTGAGAATAAAGAGCTAAAAGAAAGATATTTTATTAGTGAAGAAAAGCGAGAAAATTTCATGGACGCATTAAAATCATCATTGAAGCAAAAAAGTTTTGTATTTTATATTGTTCTATTCTTTGGATTCATGGTCCTTACTGCATGTTTAACTGCATCTATTCCGTACGTAGTATACATTGTTTTAGAAAGTTCTGAATTTTTTGCTATAATTTTATTTATGTTATATCTTAGTGGAACACTCATTTCGGTTCCATTTTGGGTTCTATTCGCTAAAAAAATGAAAAATAACAAAAAATCAGCTACAATTGGAGGATTTTCATGCGCAATCGTAACATTTATAACGTTCTTTTTTATAGGGACACTCGATATGGTGTTTATATTTATGTTAGGATTCTCTATGGGAAACCTCTGGGTCTTGATCCCGGTGTATTTTTCGGATGTTCTTGATGAAAGAATCGTGTTAACTCGTTCAGATGTGCGAGGAACTACTGTAGGTGTTCAAAATTTCTTTACACGATTATCACGAGGTGCTCAAATTGCGATCTTTGCTATTGTTCACATTCTAACGGGATTTGTTGAAGGAGCCCAAACTCAGTCTGAGTTAGCTAAAATCGGGGTTCGATTTCATATGACTGTAATTCCAGCTATTATCCTTGCCATCTGCACACTAGTTTATTGGAAATATTATCCCCTTACTCCTGAAGAAACGTTTAAGATACGGAGACATCTGAAAGAACTCGGATTATAAATCCAATTTTAATATTATTTTCAATTTTTTTTAAAATTAAATTAAAGATAGTTTTTTTGTATAACAATAAGATTTATAATCATTATTACTCAACCTAATCTAATATCTTAATAAAATTAATGTGATTTTATGTCTGAAAATAATGATATTTATAGAGAACTACAAAAGCATCTTGATAAATTGCCTATAGGATATCCCGCCACCGAATCGGGTGTGGAGATCCGCTTATTAAAACAGCTTTTTACTTTCCAAGAAGCGGAAATCGCTACAAAACTAAGCTTTTCATTCGAACCTCTAGAAGTCATTTATGAGCGCATGGATAAATCAAAAATTTCAATTGAAGAGGTTGAAAGACATTTGAATAGCTCTGTATCAAAAGGAGCCACTGTTTTCAAAAAAGAGGGTGAAAAGAAATATTATGCGAATGCCATGTTCATGATAGGGATGTATGATATGCAGACTCATCGAAAAAATAAAAATCTTGCTGAATTTTTAACAGAATCCTCTCAGTATTTCTCAGAAGCCTTTGATGCTGAAATGTTTCGCACTGGTATCAATCAGTTTCGCATAGTCCCGATAAATCAAAGCATTACCCATGAGCATCATGTCAGTTCTTATGATGATATAAAGCAAATTATTGAAAATACAGTGGGTCCAATTGTGGTTGGAAAATGTGTGTGTAGAAATAAAAAAGATCTATTCGAGGAGGGATGCAGCCAGACAAATTTGCGTGAGACATGTTTTGTACTTCATGAAACGTTTGCTAAAACATATATCGATCAAGGATGGGGAAGACCAGTAAGCAAAGAGGAAGCTCTCGAAATTTTACGTAAAACAGAAGAAGATGGATTAGTTTATCAACCAGGCAACGCTCAGAGACCCGGATCTCTCTGCTGTTGTTGCGGAGACTGTTGTGGATATTTAAAAGATATGAAAGAATTACCTAAACCAACAGAATTCCTCAAATCTAATTATTATGCTGAGGTGGATTCTGAATTATGTACGGGTTGTTGTACTTGTATAGAGCGCTGCCAAATGAATGCATTATCGCTCATTGATGATATTTCTGTAGTTAATCTTGACCGTTGTATAGGTTGTGGAGTATGTATGCCAACTTGTCCTTCTGAGGCTATTCATCTACTCAAAAAGGAGAAAGAAATAATACCGCCAAAAGATTGGGATGCCCTATATGAGCAAATTATGAAAAAAAAGAGTGAACTCGTATAGTAATTTTTATATCATTCAATAAACTGATTACCTACAATGGAAAGTTATTTTGAAAATCGGTATAAAATTACTAAATTAAAAAATTATTTGTATGTCATACAGGAAAATATCTCAACCGTGCATCCTGTCTACACCAATGATCCTTTAAATTTATATTTACTTTTAGGGGATCATACTGCTTTATTAATCGATACAGGATGTGGACTTTCTCCTTTAAAACCAGTAGTAGATAAATTAATAAATAAAAAGAAACTTTTAGTTTTCAATTCCCACGCTCATTGGGATCACATTTTTGGGAATGGAGAATTTGATGAGGTATATATTCATGAAAATGAAGCGTTTGTTGTTTCCCAACCTTATGATCTTTCACATTCAAAAGAGATTTTCGGTAAATGCTATGCGAATAGAAATTTTACTATTCCCCCAGCGAAAGTAATTAAAACCTTGAGAGATGGAGATTCATTTGACCTGGGAAAGATAAAAATTGAAGTTATAGATGCTCCAGGACACTCTCCAGGATCTATTTGTGTGATAACAAATACAGGTGAGCTTTTTACGGGTGATGTAGCTTATTATGGAGATCAATTTTTACCAAGACCTAGATTTTTTCCGATTGTGCTTAATACTCTTTCTAAATTAATGGAATTATGTGAAAAGCATGAAATTATTAATCTCTATCCCTCTCATCGAAAAACTCCCTGTGATAAGACTCTTCTTGTTGACCTTTATAATGGTATTAAAAATATAGAAAATATCTGGGAGACAAGACAAAAAAATGAAATCTTTAATGCTTATTACGTCGAGGATAAAAAATTTCGGTATTACATTTTTTAATTTCTTGTTGATTTAATTTTAAGATATAGACTATTTTTGAAAATCCTTGAAAAAATTAGGCTTATTTCTTAATTTTTTTATAAATCTTTAAAAATAATGATAAATACCTTAAAGCTCTTCATTTATATAAGGTGATATTAATGGCGAAAAAAGAATTGAAATGTCCCACTTGTGGAATGACTTTTACTGCTGACACTGAAGAGGAACTTAAGAAATTAATGAGAGACCACAGTAAATAGCATCATTCTTAAATGGAAAGTTAATATGAAAAATAAAGATATTTTAAATTATTTGTTAAAATTCTTGTTTTTTTCCTTTTTTTTTCTTATAAATTATATAGATTTTCTTCTAAATACTTATTATTTATAGTTTTAAAGCTTCTACACTAGTTTATTGAAATAAGAAAGATTTATATACGTAAATTAACTATTGTAAAGTAACAATTGATAGTAAAGAATTGGTTTACAAAAAAACCTTGACATAAATATATAAGTATAAAACAAAAAAACTATGAAAATTGAAATGATAAAGAAAAAAACTATGAGGGAGATGTGAAAATTTCCGTGTTTGAAGATTATTTTGATGATATTCTCAATGGTCGGGGTCTTTCTCAGAGATCGGATCGGATAACTATTTCGAAAGAGGAATATAAGAAATTACTAGAGATCGCAGAACGATATGAATCCCTTGCTGCTGAACATAAGAGAATCAAATCTCAAAATGATGTATTGCTGAAAGAACTCGATGATTTAAAGGATGATGGCAGAAAATTCAAAGAATTAGAAGAAGAAAAAGAAAAATATCTTAATTCGCTTTTGAGAGCTAGAGCTGACCTTGAAAATTATAAGAAAATATCTGAGCGTGAAAATGAGAAATATCGATCATATGCGATGGAGAAAATTTTAACTAAACTTATTGGGCATTATGAGGACTTAACAAGAGCCTTGAATATTTTAAACACTCTGGAGAATGCAGAACATATAAAGCGGGGTTTTGAAATGTTAGTAAATAATTTTGAAAAATTGTTAGCTGAAGAGGGCTTAAGGCCTATGAATTGTAAGGGTGAAAAATTTGATCCCTATAAACATGAGGCCATGATGGTTGAGGAATGTAATGAGAATCTCCCTGATAATATAATACTGGAAGAATTAGATAGAGGTTGGTATTATAAAGATAAAGTGCTGAAACCAGCACGAGTAAAAGTTTCAAAATGTAATAATAGTATGAATTTAAAAAATTAAGATAAAAATAAAAAAATAAATGGAAGTGAACAAATATGGGAAAAATAATAGGAATTGATTTAGGAACATCCAATTCTGCAGCCGCTGTACTAATGGGAGGCAAACCGACAATTATTCCGAGTGCGGAGGGCCTTACATTAGGAGGAAAAGCGTTTCCTTCAGTTGTAGCGTTTACTAAAGATGGTCAGAGATTGGTTGGAGAACCTGC
>SDNV01000178.1 GCA_004524515.1 Promethearchaeota archaeon | reverse complement strand
TAGCCATGGCACAATCCAGATTATCAACCATAGTAAGGAGCCAAACCCAATACCATTTGTAGTTTCAGTTATACGGGGGTACCAAGAGTTATCAGCCTCTGCAATGTAATATGCGATATCATTTAGCCATCCCTCTTCAGTGATCCAGAATCCTGAAATATCATAAATTATAAATGGAAGCGCAATTAAAATGGACATTAAAATCCCAGGAGCACCATATAAAGAATTGATCAAGTTCTTTTGAGCTCCTTTATCAAATTCTATCAACTGGTTTGCTTTATTAATCGTGCTTTTTATTGCAACATCTGTCCATGTCATTAAATAAACGGTTAAAGGGATAAAGAAAGCCCAGAAGATATAAGAAATTTTCGCATCCAATAGTATATCCGGTTCTGTAAAAAGACCCGCAAAATAACCCAATACCAAGAATATTACTGTAATGACGAATGGAAAAAGCTTCCCCAAAAATCCAAATTTTCGAACATAAAATCGTTCAAGATAAAATCTTTTATTTTCAAATTGATTTTCTAATTCTGTGGTATTCATATTCTCATAGCCTATTTATTTTTATAAAATTAATATTAAACTTTTAATCAAACAACTCTCATATAAATATATCCTATTAAAAAGTAATTTCAGAATTAGAGATATCAATTCTTTATCTATTGTTAAATAAATTGCATAAAAGAATGATTTTATCCATAAAATAAATGATATAGCTCGTTATATATTCTTGCTAATTCACAGATTTTATTTAAATCATTATTCTGCAAAGCATAAGAGACATAACTATAGAGACCTTGAGTAGTTTTAAACCATTCTAGCAATCCTTCAATCTCAGCTTTAAGAAAAGGATCGACTGGTGGATTGGTTATTTTTGAGATAGGTGTACTTAATTGAGGTGTTTCTCCATCACTAACATTATTTAAATCTACTTTTGTTCCTATAAATTCAGAATTACTGCCTTTCTCCATCATTGCTGCAGCCCTAGCTATTGCAGGATAAGCCATGTGAAACCATCCTTTTGATTTGGATTTTATATGTGCAATCATCAATTTATCCTTATTTGGAGTAGTTGCGCCTACTAAATGCCCTTTTTTATGGCGGTTCGTTCCAATAAATCTTTCTGGTTCCATCTGAAGTATAGAATAGCGGATACCATCAAGTTCCACGAATTGGGCACTACCACTGGCCCAATCTTTTAGAAAGGGTTTTATGTCACTCTTAATATTCCATTTAGGTGTAGAAAATAAGAGTTTTCCGTTACTAGAGAGTACTGCAACTTCTGAAGCATCGGGATAATGTTTCTGGAGTTTTTTTACTACAGATTTAAAATTTACCATTTTACCTCACCTTTAAGCAACATAGGATGATGGACGTTCAGAATCTCAAAATGGGAGTCACCCATATTATTAAATTTATTCATGCAAATTGGATAAACTCGTTAAATTAATGGTCATATTTTTCGTATTTAATACTATTGATCATCAATTAAGCCGAAGAGTGATTTCAAAGATTTGAATTTTGATTTACTTATATTTATCTCAATTCAATGGTATAAACTAAACCGTCTTCATTAAGATAGTAATTATTTAATTTTGATATATATCTCATCCCAACCCGTTCATAAAGTCTTCTTGCGGTAAAATTACTCTCTCTCACTTCAAGATAACAATGATTCAATTCACTCTTAATCATTTTCTTCAAGCCAAACTCTATTATTTTTCTTCCATAACTTTTTCTTCGTTCTTCAGGTTTCACGCACAAATTTATAATATGACCGACAAGATGTAAGATATCTTTGCTTTTTTCATAGAAATATTCTTTTTCCCAGATTATATATCCGATTATGTTATTTTTATCTTCACAAACATAAAAATTATGAGAATTCTTATTTGTTTGTTTAATAAATGAGTTTTTTAACATCAAATTAAAGATTTCTTCAGGCCAAGGTTCTTCAAAACTTTCTTTTTCGATATTTAGAATTTGTGGTAAATCTTCCTTTAAAGCCTGTCTAAAAGAAATATTCAATTATGCTCCCTTGGATATTGTTGCTATGACTAATAATATTAAGAGTTATTTCTTTTTTATGTGGAATAAAAATTGGACCATATTAATTATTTAAGTTTCCTTTAATGAATCTAAAGTAACAATAGTTATAAATATAAAATTAAAATAAGGTGAAAGTATTGTCAGAAAACGAATTAAACTCCTTGTGGAATTCATTTGGTAAAAACATAAATTTGGTTGCCATTATGACCATATTAACATTGGTCACGGGTATTACTGGTATAATAGCCTTAATATTTCTTTTCTTGGCGCTTGGTAACATTAAAATGATAAATTATCGGCTAAATAGCCAATATCTTGATGATTTTCGTTCAAAATATATCACTTCATTCATATTAAAAATGGTGACAATACCGATATTAATAGTGGGAATTGTTTTATTGGTATTTCCATTCGGGGGATGGTATATACCAGGTTTTTGGTGGATTAATCTCGTAATTGGTATTGTTCCCTTGATCATAGCTGTCGTTCTTTTTATCGTATCCTATTCATTTGAAATGAAAGCTTGGGAGAATTTGAAATTTTTCTTGGAAGAAAATCGATCAATGTTTCCTGAATATCTAGTTCGAGAAACCATTGATGGTGCTGAAAAGTTAAGAACAGGGGCACTACTTAACGCACTTGGATTCCTGATTATTACAGCGATTGTAGGATTCATACTTCAAATAATTGGATTTTTTAAATTAGCAAAATTTGAGAATTTCCATCTCTCGGTACCTCTTAGTAAGCCTTCAGTACAACACGCACCAGTTGCGCCTACTCCACAGGAACCTCAATCAAGGCCATCTCCTTACGCTGTAGAAACTAAGGTAGTTGGCACACGACCAAGATTCTGTCCTAATTGTGGTGCTGAATTAAAGGAAGATGGTAAGTTTTGCTCCGAATGTGGCTCAAAAATTAATTAATATCCTAATTTTTTCTCTTTCTTTTTGTATATTACAAATAACGTTTAATTAGATTACTTGAATTTTACAAGTGGTTTTTTTTCCATTGTTTTATGTGTATTTTGAACAATTGATTTGGAAGTCCTATCTTATTAAAGTCTAACTTTATATAATATATAATTTTTTGCTGCTTCTTGCGAAATAGACGCATATGTCTAGGTGAGTTCAGCAAGCGAGATAAATAAAAAACCAAATGTCATTCAAATAATATAGTAGAAAAGAAGATCTTAAAAAAGAAGAATGAGAAAATTTGTATCTCAATTAAAGATTTACTTCTTTATTCCTCCCAGAACAACATTCATTGTTACGGGGGCGTATATTATGTTCGATTTTAGAAGACACGCATGCTTCACAATATTTCATCCAAATTTCGGATTTTTTTTCAGAGTTTTTATTCTCCATTTTAGACCTTTGGAGCATTATAATTAATTTGATATAATAACATCGGTAATTGGTTATAAATCTTCGCAAAACAACAAAAGCGTATCGGTCTAACGATCAAAAAGAGAGAATTGCATATATTTAAATAAAAGTGAAAATCTTCCTTTCATAATTATAAATCTTTAAAGCATCTTCCATTGAATAAAATCATCACTGTATTCTTCAAATTTAAGACCCTTGATGAAATTATAGGACGCTTTATTATCTATATAAACTTTACAGCGCAATTCAACCACTCCACGAGCTTTAAAATAATTCCATATGGCTAATCCTAGCATCGTTCCTAATCCTTTGTTCTGGAGGTCTGGTAGGATCCCTAGTCCCGCAATTACGCCGATCTTCTTTTCAGTCCCGATAAAATAAATTAAAGCAAAACCACTGTCTTTTCCATCAACTTTGGCAATCAAAAAAATGATATCCTCATCCTCTATGTTTTTAATTATTTTTTTTTTATCTATAGGACGATAAGGCATCGGTGTTGAGTGCCATGCAAGATCGTGAAGAAATATTAAACTCTCAATATCTTCCATTGTTGCCTCACGAATCTCAGCTTTTAATATATTATGAGCTACTTTTTCCTTAAGATTTTTCTCAAACTCAGGTGTGATTCTTGATACAGGAAGGCGCATTTGAATATAATTTATGTCTTTATTTCCTAAACTTTTTACTTGTGCTGATAATTTAACAAGTATCGATTTTAACTTTCCCATTTAATACACGCTCTCTTCTCAATATTCTTCAAAACCAAGACTTCTAATAAATTCATATCCATTTTTGTTTTCCTTAGAAACCCTACATCGTAATTCTTTAAGGCCTTTATCCTTAAAAACTTTCCAGATTCTTAATCCTAAAATTGTACCTAACCCTTTTCCTTGAAAACGTGGAGAAATTCCTAAAGCAGCGATGACCCCAATACTTTTACTATTGCCAGTAAAATATACGATTCCAAAACCACTATCTATTGCATCTACGCTGGCAATTAGAAATGTAATATTAGGATCTTTTATTAGATCTCTTAAAAGTTCCCTTGAAAAGGGTTTATACCGCATTTGAGAACCTTGCCAGATCTCTTCATGTAATTTTTGAAAAGATTCTATGTCCATTAAGTTTGCTTCCCGAATTTTCGCGTTTATTACGCTATGACTAGCCCTTTTTTTTAAGTTCTCTTCAAATTCAATTGTAATTTTGTCTATGGGTAATTTCATCTGAATGTAATCTGAATCGCCTTTTAGATCATCTAGCGTATCAGCTAACATTTTTTGAAGGAGAGATCTAAACCATTCCATTTTCTTCTATATAATTAAAACTCAATTGTATAAATCCATTTCTAATCTTTAATCGAAAAAAGTGAAATTTGAAATTTCAATGGAGTTATAGGACTCCCATTAAAATCCCATAATAACTTATAAGCATTGCTAAAATTACTCCCGATTTATGATATGAAGAAGAATGAGATAGTTTTTCATCCGTGTATATCTTGCTTTAAAAAATTTACAGTAAGTTTATAAACAAGAAGACTTAATTATGTTTAATATTTTGATTAAATTTAAAATAAAATCTTATTAAAATCTAAAACAAACCAAC
>SDNV01000177.1 GCA_004524515.1 Promethearchaeota archaeon | reverse complement strand
TACTGTGTATGCCGCTGACTTGAAAATAGCAAAAGGATCGAAAAGAAGAGCTGTTCTTACCCAACAATTACTTTCGCACTTAACTGGGACTGCCGAATACTCTGTTCGAGATCATTGGCGTGGGTTGGTATATAATTATCTTTAGCCCCCTCAAAGTTCTGATTGTTGATCTATGTCCCAAATATTAATTATTTTTATTTTAGGTCTATGGCTTCTAGAGATTATTTTGCTCCCTTTCGCAAATGATTACATATCCCTGTTGATTATTGCAACTCCGTTTATAATTTCCCTACTCTTTATAAACAATCTCCTCCAATTTTATCCTGATCTGAAAGAGATTATAATCTTACTTGAACTGATTATAAGCGCCCTAATTCTTTATCAGTTCTGTTCATTAATCCTGAATTAAAGGCTTTATATCAAATATAGGCAATGCCTCGATGATCGTGCCAATAGCCGCGTTTTAAACATTACTTGCAGACCTTTTTAACCATCATCACTAATTATTATTTTTCTTGTAAATTCTCCTCTTTGGAGTAATTGACCTCTGATGTAAAAAGCCTATATTCTCCAGAGATATTTATAACCATGAGTGAATCATAATTATGTGAAATCAAGTAGGGTTATTGATTTCATATGGTTTTTTTCTCTTTCTTTATCTTTTTTCCCTTTTAAAAGAACCCCATCCTTTCCGACAGCTCTGAAAAATTGGCTTAAATTACTAAATATTTTAACTTCCAGGGCATCAATAATTTGATGGCGAATCAACCAATCTACTTTTTCTTTTATTGTTAGAGATATAAGTTCAGGGTTATTTTCGATGGCTGTAGCGACTTTTATTTGAATATCTTTCTTGGTTCTCCCATTTGGGATACATCTAATTTTAGATTTCTCAGCTGGGTTCTCGAAAAGTCGTTTATCTAATCTTTGTTTTGTGATTTCAAAATATTTTACGTCTTTTTCAATACCAACTGATTCTGCTTTAAATAATAAAGATGCCATTGCCGAATACGAATATTATATCACGCGATGAGGAGTTTAAATAATTTCTTTTTTAACTACTTTCGAAAGAAAATGTTTTCGACACGAAAAACTGATTGTCAATATAGCATCGAAAGAGATTTCGATGACTCACGAAATCAGGAAGTAAATATTTTACACATTAATTGTGAAAAATGTCAAATTTATGAAAAGTATTATGATACCAAGTTTTTCAATAAAATCTGTATAAAAAACATAATACAATTTTTTTTAAATTTTCCGAGATTGACTGAAGTTGTTATAAAAACTATTGAGGGCACCTATGATGTAACTCCTACACAAATCTATTTTTTTTCAGATTATGCAAACCATTTAGAACTTCTATTAAAAATAAACATTCCTGACTTCAAAGATTATAAAACGTGTGTTAATCTCTTAAATTGTGAGAGAAAATGGGCTTATTTTATTGAACGCATATTAGGAAATCAATTTAATGACGGATTGATTTTCCTCCATCCTATTTTAGCTTACCTAGAAATTTTACAAGAAATCAAAGTTCTTAAACAAAAAGTCGAAACGGAAAGCGAATGTATAAAATGCCAAGAACCTTTTATCCAATACCTAATGAAAATTAACGACCTTTTAAACCGAACTAAAATCATTCAATCCTATTTATCATCGTATCAAAAAAACAGTAACTTTGAAAAAATTTATTCTTTAATTTTAGGAGATTACAATATTTTATCCTCCGATATGAAAAAAGCCACCGCTTCCTCCGAATTCAATGAAATTTGCGCCTCCTATAAAATAGGCCCCTACCATATTAAAATTTTAGCGAATAATACAAAATCTAACTTTCTCTATAGCATCTCTACGGTAATAAATAGCCCCGCTGTTAAACAAATATTTAACTCTATCAAATATGAAATTGCTTTAGACCCTGGTAAATATTTCAAATTTAATACCCCTCTCAAATTAAATGCTTTGTTAGATTATGAAATGAAATACGTATCCCAATTAATTAGACAGAATTATGGAAATTTATCTGATTCCGATATCTATGATCTTTCCGAACTCATCGTATTTGAGCTAACCAATCTTAATCCTCTTATGGCGTTTTTAATGGATGATAAAATTGAAGAAATTTTTATGGATTCTCCTAATTCTTTCATTTACATAGATCACCAGGAATTTGGGCGCTGCCAAACTAATATCTCTTTGACCCCAACAGAGATTGAGAGCTTTAAAACCCGCGTCCGAATGGAAGCTGAACAAAGGCTGGATGAACTTCAACCATTCCTCAAAACTGAAATAATTACGAGGTATTTCCATATAAGAGTTTCTATTCAAATATATCCTCTCGCTTTTGATGGGTATTCAATGAGTATTAGAAAACTCCATAAAAATTTTCTAACTTTAATAGATTTGATTGAAAATAAAACTCTTACTACTGAAGCTGCCGCTTATTTATTATTTAATTTGTTTCATGGGCGCTGTATTTTAGTTATTGGAGAACCATATTCCGGTAAAACAACCCTCATTAACAGTCTCGATATATTAAGTCAAAATAACTGGCGGAAAATCTATATTGAGGACGTTGTTGAAAGCGTGGATCAATCCGAAATCAATGCACATCAAGTCCGCTTTCAGGTCAATCCCAATGCTAATAATTCAGAGGTTTTCTCCAATAAATCGTTTCAAGTCAAAGAATGCTTACATAGAACGCCTGACTTAATATTTATTGGAGAATTGATCCATTCAGAATCAGTCAAGTCTTTTTTTTTCTTGCTTAAAGTAGGATTAAGACGGTGTCTCGCAACAGCTCATGCTGAATCACCTGAATTAATGATTAACCGCTTTATTTTTGATGATCAAATACCACCGCCTTTGATAGGGAATATTGATATTGTAGTACAAATGAACCGTATAATTATAAATGGGAAGCCTATTAGGAGAGTTGGTCGTATTACAGAAATAAAAAGTAGTACGAAACACAATATAGAAGCACTTAATTTATCAGAAACTGATTTTCAGTTTTCATTGACTGATATTTTTATTAGAGATGCATACAATGATAAATTAAATCTTACCTTTAAATCCTTAAATGACTTATACAACGGATCAGACTTAATCAAAAAAATTAATCTTCTTAGGGCTGAATACATCAACGCTGAAGATTTTATACGGGAATTCAAAATTTTTAAAACAATCTTAACCAAACTAACTAAAAATTCAGAACGTAATATTCGTTTGATTATCGCTAGATTTTACCAACTATGGGATGATTTGAATTCTAATTGTAATGTAAACCCGATTACAAATTATTCTCTCAGTGTTTGAATTTGATTAAAGACATTAAATCCTTTTATATTGGTTATTGTAGATTTTTTAGTCACTCTAAATTCTTGATGAAACTTGGGAATCGAATTAAAAGTCAAAAACTTGGTCAAATTTCCAATTTTCTAATTAATGAATTCAATCTCATACCTTCTGAAGTTATAATCACGAGTTTTTTGACTTTTTTTCTTCTTCTAGTTCCTACTCTAATAATTTCCGCTCAAATAAATATTGGTTTTGGAATTCTTATATCGATTAGCATTAGCTATGCAATAGCCTTCAAAATTTATAATTTTCCGATTTCTAAGTATTCCCAGGCTCAATTTACCTTATTGCAATATAGTGATTTAGCGTTTCAAGATTTGATTTTGATTTTAAATACCACAAATTCTCTTTTTGATGCGATATATTTTATTGCAATAGCTAATTACCCCATCCTTTCAGAGAAATTTGATCATATGTTATTTAATGTTCTTTATTATGGAAAATCACCCGAATCTCAAATATTAGAATTTATAGACCAGTTACCCAATGGAAATTTAAAAGAAAGATTAGTGGGTCTAGTCGCGACCAAATTTCATCCGGATAAGATAGTAAATCAGTTAGAATTATTAGCTGGTGATAAAAAACATGAATATGACGTTTTTACAAAACAATTGGAGAGTAAATTAATAATCATTGTAGGAATTTGCTTATTTATCCCTATATTAACGGCACTATTCATTTCTTTCGCGGGCCCCTCCTCAAATTTTTACATCTTTTTTTTCCTTTTCCTCTTCTTTTTCCTGACAGGCAAATTTAAAAAAGCTATTTTAAAGTCAAATTTCATTTTATTCGGTGAATTACCTCTCTTAAATCGCCAAAACAGTGGAATCCTTGATTCTGAGCTTATAGAGTTCGTAACACTCCTGGGTTTCTTTGGAAATGAACTTAAATTAGGCGTACCACAAGAAATAGCACTGCTTAAGGCATTTGCATCTTATCAGGGTCCTCTCAATGAAGTCATAGGTAGTCGAATTAAACACTTATACCAGCTTAATCAATCGTTCAAGCAAATTTGGAAAGAATTGAAAATCTTAATTAAAAATACTCAAATACAGTTTTTACTTGACATCATTGGCAGAATGTTAGATAAAAGTTCAGAAGAAACCGGGGTCCGAATTCAATCCATCATCCAACAGATAAAGATAAATCGGGAATTAATTAACGACCGAGAGTCGATTATCAAAGCCCAAAAATTTAAAATCCAATTTTTGACCATAATAATGTCTGCAATTCTAGGACTGATTGCAGGATTAACTCCCGTAATTTTTAGTATATCTCGTATCTTTACAAATCCAACAGAGATGTTGGACCTTAACTTCTGGACTTCATTGCCTTTGACTTTATGTCTCTTGCTAATGTCTCTTTACTCATCATATTCTTTAAATAGATTAGTTAGAAATGATAAAGCTTTACATTCCTTACTTTGGACCACTATAGTTTTTATAATCTTGTGGTATGCAACAACTCTTTTTCTATTTTAATTACTCATAAAAGCACTATGTGATATATTCGGCATTTGGCTCAATAATTATAAGAAATTCATGTTCTTTTAGCCAATTATTGAATTTATTGACTGCTACCTGTTTTCGACTAAATTTATCTTTCAATGCCATTGAATTTCCCCTATCCAACAACGCTGTGAAGCTGTAATCTTCATTAGCTAACACTTTTTCGATTTGAAT
>SDNV01000176.1 GCA_004524515.1 Promethearchaeota archaeon | reverse complement strand
ATTAAAAGAAGTAGGGGGGATCGGTCAAGAGAAATTATTAAATTCAAGAGTATCAGTAGTGAACAATGTCCTGTTCCGAGGCAAGAGTTTTAGGATTAGTTCCAGGAATCTTAGGTTGTTTAGAAGCAAGTGAAGCAAGTAAATGCATCTTAAATATTGGAGAGCTAGTTGTTAACAAAATATTATTCATAGATCTTTTAAGAAATAGTTTTGAATTTGCAGCTAAATTAACGCTACGATATTCTGATTTCAAAGGCATAATTGGATCAATTATTTATAGAAAAAGCCAAAGTTCATTAAATAGGCAAATACTCGTAGAAAAAGAAAAATCTTAATTTTTTGAACCATATATTTTATAAAAATTTATGGTTAATTTTGGAAGAATATTGATATATAAAACAATAATTATTAATGAAAATTAATAATGAATAAGTTTAAAACTTTAAAACACGCACTAAAATTGGAATCAGATATAATTGGAGTTAAACTTGTTTATGAACACTCAAAGGATGATATAATTTATTCGAATTTTAAAAACGCTAATAAAATGGAACGATATTGTGAGTATGTTAAAAGAGCTTCAAAAGGAGAATTCTTAAAAATTGAGAAAGCCGATTTTTTATGTGAAACGGGAGAGATTATGTTAGGTTTTAAAAATTCTAACAATATTGAACTAGGTATGCGCTTAGACGTCAGAGGTCTTACACACGTTCTTCTTTTTCCAATTAATAAATATAATCTAAAGAATTTTGATAGTATTTTATTAATTGTTACTCCTCGTAATTGTATGGATATTGTTGAGGCCTATGTTAAATTATATAAACGACCACTAAAATTAACATGTGGAGCAATTACAGGTATTTGTAGTGAAGTAACTGCTCACGTTATAAAACGTGAAGAAATTAATTTTTCATTTTTATGCTCAAACTCTCGATTTTTTGCAGGATTTAATGATTGTGAGATGTTATGTGGAATTCCTGCTAAAATGACGATTGATCTTATTGATGAGATTGTTAAAATATCTCATGAACGGGATGCTAATACAGAATTATTGCGTCAATTAAATAAATAGATATTATTCTCCAATTTCATTGTTTTGCGATAGGAATATGTAATATTAATAAAAAAGATTTATATTGAATTAGAATTTCAAGATCAACATTATAATAACATTAAATCTTTTTGGATTATTTCCTTATATAAATATTTCTTTAGGCTTTAAATATCAATTTAATTATTTTTACATTAGAAACTAATTTATTCTTAGAAACCCTTAATATAATCAGTTATTCATCTTTTTATAAATAGGGAAAACACAAAAAAAATGAAAATCTTTTCTGAAAAAATAAATTATGCTCTGTCTGCCATATTTGAATTAGGTAAGAATTATGACAGAGGGTTTATACAAACTAAACAGATTGCTAAAATACAAAATATCCCCAAAAGTTTCCTAGAACAATTACTCATAATTTTGAAGAATACAGGACTTGTTGAAAGTATGCGTGGAGCTCAAGGAGGATATAAATTAACAAGACCCCCGAACAAAATCAGAATTATAGAACTTATTGAAGCAATAGAAAGCCCTTTAACCATAGTCGATTATTCAAAAAATTCGGAAATATTTAAAATATACTGGGAAAAAAAAGAAACGGCGTTTAAAAATCTTTTTGATGATACCTTAGAGGACTTAATAAATGAAGAGAGAAAGCTAAATAAAAGCCTTTTTTATCAGATATAAGTGATACAGATTTAATAAGTAATAAAGTTTCATAAAATGTTTTCCTTAAATTCAGAATCTAATACCATACATTTATTTATTACGTTTTCGAGGATACTAATTAAAAGTTAAAGGTTATAATAATTTTTGTAAAATATTCATTAGTCCACCCTCATTCTATAACAATACTATACCTTTTTTAATTTTAGATTATCTTATTTTATGAATAATAGCAGAGTTGTTATATTATGAATAATTGAGCATATATTTATACATATAATTAGCCCATTTAATCAAAAATTTGGATTTCTTCAATTTTTAATTGCTTATAAAAAAAAAGAAATAAATTTAAATAAAATCTTGACTATTTTAATCAACAAAGTCAACATTAAAATACTAAACTTAAATTTAAAAATAAAAATTAAACATAAATGGGGTTAGGCAAGTTATGGGAAAATATTACAATAATATTATTGAAACAATTGGAAGAACACCTTTAGTAAAATTCAGCAGAATTACGAAAGATATTAAGCCCAATATTTTTGGAAAAGTTGAAGCGTTCAATCCGGGCTCTAGTGTAAAAGATAGAATCTGTATGGCTATGGTAGAGGCTGCCGAAAAAGCGAATATTATAAACAAAAATACAACTATTGTAGAACCTACTTCAGGTAATACTGGAATCGGTCTTGCTCTTGTTTGTGCAGTCAAAGGATATAAATTAATTCTTACAATGCCAGAAAGTATGTCGCTTGAACGAAGGAAAATTTTGAAGGCATATGGTGCAGAAATAATATTAACTCCTCCATCAGGAGGGATGAAGGCAGCAATTCAAAAAGCCGAGGAGTTAAGCAAAGAAAGCAATAAAGTATTTATTCCGCAACAATTCAAAAATTTGGCAAATCCAGAAATACATCGTCGAACTACAGCAGTAGAAATTATTGAAGATCTTGATGGTAAAATCGATGGATTTGTTTCCGGGATTGGCACAGGTGGAACAATAACAGGTGTCGGAGAAGTTTTAAGACAAGAAATCGGCGAGCAAGTTAAAATTTACGCTGTTGAGCCCAAAGATTCTCCTATTCTTTCAGGAGGAAATCCGGGACCACACAAAATTCAAGGTATAGGTGCAGGTTTCGTACCAGAGGTTCTAAATACTGGAATTTATAATAGGGTAATAAAAGTTGCTTATGAAGATGCAGTTGCAACGACAAGGAACCTTGCTAAATTAGAAGGTATTTTTGTTGGAATCTCTGCAGGTGCTGCTGCCTGGGCGGCAATATATGAAGCATCTAAAGATTTTGACAAAGATCAAAGTATTGTGGTAATCTTACCTGATACAGGAGAAAGATATTTATCCACTGAATTATTTGAAGTATAATCATTTTTTTTTTTAATTTTAAACTGTAAAAAATAATATAATTACTTGAATTCAATTACATAAAAGATGGTGAAATACTTTATTTGAAAATTTTTTACGTAAAATTCCAAATTTAAAATATTTTTACTATAATGATAGTTTTGTACTGGAATCTGGAAAGAATTTACATCAATTCAAATTAGCCTATGAGACATACGGTCAATTAAATAGTTCTAAATCAAATGCTATTTTGATATTTCACGCTCTTTCGGGGAGTTCTCATGTATATAAAGACAACTCAAAATTAGGAGGATGGTGGGATGAGATGGTAGGTCCAAATAAACCTTTTGATACTAAAAAATATTTTATAATTTGTGCAAATATCCTAGGTAGTTGTTATGGGTCCACCGGACCATCCTCCATAAATTTTGAAACTAACAAACCTTATGGTTTAAATTTTCCACTAATTACAATTCATGATATTGTTAGGGCCATTAAAAAGTTAATTGATTCCTTGGGTATTAATAAACTTTTAAGCATATCAGGCGGAAGTATGGGCGGAATGCAAGTATTAGATTGGGTGGTAAACTATCCGGATATTACCTGTTCAGTCATTCCTATGGCAACGGCAGCATATGCTACTACTTTTAATATAGCGTTTAATGAAGTTCAACGGCAAGCTATTTTCTCAGATCCAAATTGGAACAATGGTGATTATTATTTAAGCAAGCCTCCGAATTCAGGATTAAGATTGGCGAGAGAAATTGGGCATATAACTTATTTGAGTGAAGATTCAATGAGAGAAAAATTTGGTAGATCTCTACAGCATAATCCTAAATTATTATTTCAATTTACAGAGGAATTTCAAGTGGAAAGTTACTTGCAATATAAGGGAACTTCATTCACAAGACGTTTTGATGCTAATTCTTATTTATATATTACGAAGGCAATTGATTATTTCGATTTAAGAAAAAAAGGAAATTTGGCAAGCACTTTTTCTCATATTAAAGATGTTAGATTTCTAGTGATTTCATTCTCATCAGATTGGTTATATCCTACAACTCAATCCAAGGAACTTGTCCTTGCTCTTAAATCAAATGATATTGATGTAAGTTTTATTGAGTTAAAAGTAAATTATGGACATGATTCATTTTTGGTAAGATGTAATGATTTAGGTGAATTGGTATCGAAATTTTTAAATAGTCTTAATTTTTAAATTTAGAATATTCACGAGGAGATTTATGTTAAAAAGAAGAGATTTGCAAATTATTTCAAAAATAATTTCACCGGGGAGTAGAGTATTAGATTTAGGATGTGGAGAAGGTAGTTTATTAAAAGAATTAATTAATAATAAAAATATCACTGGATTAGGAATTGAAATTTCACTTGAAAGAATTAAAAAATGTATTGAATATGGAATATCAGTCATACAAGAAGATTTAAATGAAGGTTTAAAAGATTTTAAGGATAAATCTTTCGATTATGTAATATTAAGTCAAACGCTTGCAGATATTTCAAAACCTGTTTATTTAATTAAGGAGATGTTAAGAGTTGGAAAGAAGAGTATAATAAGTTTTGAAAATCTTGCTTACTGGCGAAATAGAATTTTATTTCTCTTTAAAGGAAATCTAAAAGAAAGTAATTATTATGTTAAATTGCAACATGATTATAAAAAACAACAGATTTTTACAATATCAAAATTTCGTATTCTATGTGAACTTTATAATTTTAAAGTTTATAAAGAGATATATCTTCCGAAAGGACCACTGAACCTCACAAGTAAGTTTCCTAACATTTTGAGTAAAACAGCTATTTTCATATTGAATGCATAGAAAATTAAACTGAAAAAAATTATTTAAAAGGAAAATTTAAGATGAATGTACGCTGGGATGTTATTCGAGAAGAACAATTTCCTGCCTTAAAAAATAAAATATATTTAAAAGCAGCAGGAGGATCCCCCATATCTTTTGCATCTTACAAATATGGAATTCGATATTTTAAAGAAATGCACGAACAGGGAGAT
>SDNV01000046.1 GCA_004524515.1 Promethearchaeota archaeon | reverse complement strand
TAAATTATTATAGCCCTAACTCCTTCAATTTTTGCTTATTTATTGCGGTTTTCTCTGGAGTTAAATCATAATATTTTAGAAATACAAACAGCCCAAATAAGACAAATGCTGCCGGTATGATGGCTGCTTGGAGTCGGATCCCGAAAAGAGCTAAATCAGATTGTCTTTCATTTAGTGCGTCAAATCCTGTTAACACATGGACAACTGCGAATATTATCGCTTGTACTATCAGAGAGAAACGCATAAAAAAGGTTTGTACTCCCATATAAACGGATTCTTGATGTGCTCCAGTCTCCATGGTTGCCTCATCCAGAGTATCTGCTAAGCAAGGAAAGCGTGCGACTTTAAAGGCAGCTTGACCCACACCTAATAGAATAACTGCAATGATTAATGAATATAGATTCCAATAAAATCCCAAATTCAATAGAAAAACGATTAATAAGATAATTCCTACAATATGCATCTTTCTATTATCATCCATTTTTTGGATAAGTTTTAAAAAGAGTGGGATCGATAGAACGGCTCCGAGCAAAAATGCTGCAAAAAGTATAATCGAAAATGAAGCTTCTTCTTGTAAGTTATATTTAACTAAATAATGTATTGAAGCCATAATGCACGCAAAAGCCACATCACCGATAAAAGTAATAAATACTATAATCATGAAATTTCTCTGTTTTACTGCTTTTCTCATAGTTTTAAAAAAACTTTCCTTTTCTTTATGGATATCAGTAGTGAGATACCGATTTTTCATTTCTCGAGTTTCTCTAATCCCTGGAATCATCAATATAAGAAAAAATGATGCTATCGCAACCATAAATATTGCCATGATTGAATATGAAGATTTATCCCCATAACTTATGAACATGGGAGGAATCAATCCACCTATCGTAGTTCCAACAACTCCAAGTATCAACCCAATTCCCCCTGCTTTCCTTCTGTCATTATCTAAGCGAAATTTATCCGGAAAAAGGGAATAATGGTTGTTCTGGAACATGCTATAAAAAGAGTCGAA
Organism: Promethearchaeota archaeon; assembly: GCA_004524515.1. The sequence goes on along the minus strand of SDNV01000046.1, from coordinate 19,410 downwards.
TAAACAAGTGGCAAAAACCATCCATGCAAATATAAATATTGCACCTTCAACAGGATCGACATTGGGTGGTGTTAATATCATAAACATCGATATAAACCAAGGAATTGCTGCTCCAACAATTATTGGGAATCGTTTGCCCCATTTCTTCCAAAGAAAATTCGGTCTATCAAAAATATAACCTATAAGGGGGTCATTAAAAGAATTCCATAACGCATAGATTACATATCCTAGTACTAATAACCACACATATAATCCAACTTCTGTCTCATAAAAAAAGAACACATAGGCTCCAAAGATTATATTCCAAATTTCCATTAATAAATATCCTATTCCGTAAGAAGTAATAATAGCATTGGGTTGTTTACTTTCAATAGATTTTCCGTTTTCTATTTTTTCTTTACTCATGAAATAACCATCTCCATTTTTTTAATAAATTTTTTTGTTTTTTTTTTTTAATAAGTGCTTATTATAATTAATACTCCAAAACGGCTCCTTTAGCCGCAGATGTAACCAATTTCTTATATCTTGCTAAAACCTTACTCTTAACTTCATGTTCTATAGGTTTCCAATTTGCTAATCGTTGTTTTATCTCATCATCTGTAAGATTAATATTTAGACACCTGTTTGGAATATCAATTGTGATTTGGTCTCCATCTTCTACGATAGCGATTGGTCCTCCAACATAAGCTTCTGGACATACATGCCCAATACAAGGTCCCATAGATGCTCCCGAAAACCTGCCATCTGTCATCATTGCAACTTTGCTAATATCTCGACGAGCATATAACAATTCAGTAAAGCTATGATTCTCAGGCATTCCAGGTGCCCCTTTTGGACCTTCATAGCGTATAATCACAATTTCTCCACTTTTTATCTTATTTAGAGCTAGCGCTTGCATAGCATCATATTGTGAATTAAAAGCACGAGCACTACCAGTAAATTTTAACATTTCCCTATCTTTTATAGCGGATTCTTTAATCACAGCTCCTTCTGGAGCTAAATTACCTTTCAGTATAACAGTGCCTCCCTCATGAAATATTGGATTTGAAAGTGGACGAATAATCTCTTCTTCCCTAAACTTAACTCTTTTTAGCAACCGTTTCCAAGTTTTTCCTGAAACCGTTAAACAATCGAGATGTAAAAATTCTTCTATTCTCTTCATTACAGCAGGTATTCCTCCTGCTCCATATAATTCTGATACAGAATGGACACCGTTTGGCTGAACTCCAACGATTGTGGGAATAATTTTACTAAATTTATTGAATAAATCTAAATCTAAATCAATTCCTCTTTCATGGGCGATAGCAGGTAAATGCAATACTACATTAGTCGATCCGCCAATTGCCATATCGACCATTATAGCATTTTCAAATGCTTCTTTAGTCATAATTTGAGAGGGGGTAATTCCATCCTTGAGAAGTTGGATAATCTGACGTCCCGATTGTTTTGCGATAATATATTTCATTTGGCTTACACCAGGAGCCGTAGCAGCATTTGGAAGTGTCATTCCCAATGCCTCTGTGAGGCATTGAATTGAATTTGCAGTGCCCATAAATGCGCAAGCACCGTGCGTTACACAAGTATGACAGCTAAAGACATCCTCTCTAGTATCGTAGAAATGATGATCTAATCCTTTAAATCCCGCTTTGAATTCTATTTCCATGTGTCCGGGACCTCCCGGGACGCAAATTGTTGGTATATCTAACCTGGCTGCCGCCATTAATACTGCGGGATTGATCTTATCACAGGAGGATAACGTAACTAATGCATCTAATCGTTGGGCTTCCATCATTGCTTCTATTGAATCTGCAATGATTTCCCTTTGGAGTAAAATGTATCTCATCCCTTCATTTCCTTGAGCGATCCCATCACAGGGAGCGATTGTATTAAATTCAAAAGGAATCCCACCTGCCTCAATTATTCCCCATTTTACCCCTTCTGCTAATGTGCGAAGATGTTTATGTCCTGGATGAAATTCATTCCATGTATTTGCTATTCCTATTAAAGGTTTCTTATCAATTTCCTTTTCTTCTAAACCTACCCCTCGCCATACTGCATAGGGACCATAATAATTCGGAGTATTTTTTATGGGTTCAAAAATACTTTTACTTCTTTCTTTAATATCTCTTTCTTGTTCTCCCATTTATTTCACCTAATATATTTATTTCAAATTCATAAAAAATTTTAATTTTTAATTTATTCATATTTATCTGCATAACCCTCTTTAGATAAGTTCTCTATCAACCTGTCAATTTTCTTATAGATATGTTTTTTCAAGGAGGGTAATGGCGATCTAACTTTCGCCGCAATAGGCAATCCCAATGCTTTTAGTGTCTCTTTCATTATAATGGGGGATCCTGAACTGCTCATAGATCCCATAATTCCGCCAGCGGAAAATAATAAATTCAAGAGTTTTGCAATTCGGTCTTCATCTTTAGCCTCGATAGCTTTGAAAGTATCACAATATAATCTGGGAAAAATGTTTAATCCAGAATAAATTCCACCATCAAATTTAAATCCCGCTTCAACTATTTCTCGAGTGATTATCTCTGAACCTGCAAAAAACCTTATGCTCTCTCTATCCTTTACCCCCTCAAGAACTATCTTAGCATAATCATTCCAGAGAACTCCAGAATATTTTATTCCATTAATAATTTTATTATCAGCAAGGTCTATAACTAATTTAGGGCTTAATTGAGCTGTAGTGGGCACAATTTCACTGACTTCATAGGCAAAAAGTGGTTTATCATTACAGTTCTTTTTAATTTCTTCGAAATAGTTTGTTATTTGTTTGTTGTCTAATAAAAAATATTGAGGTACATTAGCCACAAATCCATCAACGCCTATATCTCTTCCTTCCATTAATAATCGGAGAGAATTTTTCATGGATATATCTGCTACACCCATGAGTAAGGGTATACTAGATTTTAGCTGATCTCTAATTATTCTTACGATTTTTATTCGTTCTTGTATATCCATATAGGCAAATTCACTAGCAGTTCCTAATACAAATAATCCATATACATCATGATTAACAAGATAATCAACGAATATTCTAAGCCCCTCCTCATCAATAGATTCATCTTCTTTAAAGGGAGTAATGACGGGAGGTATCATACCTTTAATTTTTTCTATCATTGGACATAATCCTTTTTTATTTTTTTGGTAATTTTCTATTTTTTCTCATACTTCGATTTGAGGACGTCCTTCTGAGTCCCATCCTCTAATTTGATAATATATTTGTAATAATTCCTTAATTGGTGGTATATTTTTGCGTGTTCCTCCTTTTTCAATGGGTTTTAGGAATCTTGAACTAATTGTATCATCATCTTTTGTTATACCACATTTTATATTATAAGCTCGTTTCATATTAAAAATGGATTCCCCTGCTTTAGTCCATGATTCAATAGAATACTTTCTTCCTGTTATTGCATTTAAGCATTCAATCCAAGGAGTTATTTTAGGGATCCATTTAAAACCAAAAATACAACCTCCACAAGCAGAATATGCTTCACTTGCATCCTGAACAATCTTAACCAATTCTGAAATTCGTTTTTCATTTGAAAATCTATCAATAACATTTGTAATCCCAAGCTCTTCCTTAATATACATACCAGAAGAGATGTCCATAGGCATATAACAATGATAAGCACCTCGCGGGGAGGTAACGTAATCCAATGCAGTCATATTATTTGCTCTGGGTTCATGTGCTGGAACTTCTAAGCCTTTACCGTGCGTGGCAAGATCATCAGGCAAATTATATTTTTCACAAAAAAATCTCACTCCTTTGGAGAGATCACTTCCAATTCCTTCTCGATAAGCAATTATTTCGATTAATTTATCGACGATTTCTATTGATCCCCATAATTTTTTACCCTTAAAATTTAATCCCAGTTGATCTATTTTTAATAATTTACGTTCAATAGCTTCAAGGAGCATTGCAATAGTTGATCCTAATGAAATAGTATCCATTCCTAAGTCATTTATCTTTACATTCCATTTTATTATTTCATCTAAATCATCTATCAATAAATTTGAACCTATCATCGCTAAAGTCTCATATTCTGGCCACCGCACCCATTTATCATCGAACTTAATCTCCTTAGCACACCCTACGGGACAATTGAAGCAAGCGTGAGTTCTAACTTGTTTTTCCATGAGAGCGTAGCCTCCAATTTTCTTAGTTCCAAGCCAGCGACTCATCGTAAAGTTTTTTATAGGAACGTCTCCAATATGAGGCATATTATCTATTCCCAAAGTGGTACCATATTGTTTATGAATTTCTAGAACCGGATTATCTTTTTCTAAGTCTCTAATCCTTTTAACATTAATTTTAAGACTTTCCTTATCTATTACTTGTGGTCTTCCCCTCCCTCTCACTGCTATCGCTTTTAGTTTTTTACTTCCCATTATAGCTCCTAAACCACATCGACCAGCAGCTCTATCTTGATCGTTCATAATCGAAGCATAACTAACAAGCTTCTCTCCTGCTGGACCTATTAATGCGATTTTAATTTTCTCATCTCCAAGTTTTGTTTTTATTTTTTTCTGGGTTTCAAAAACACCCTTTCCCCACAAATCTGAAGCATCTTTCAATTCAATTGTATTATCATTTATCCAGAGAAAAACTGGTTTTTTACTTTTTCCCTCAATTATAATATGACTGAACCCGGCGAATTTAAGTTCAGTTCCCCAGAATCCTCCTGATGAGGATTCTCCTAAAATATTTGTCAGCGGAGATTTGGCCATTATAAAATGTCTGCTACAAAAAGGTACGCTTGTTCCACAAAAAGGTCCAACTGAAAAAATTAGAAGATTTTTCTCATCATAGGGCTCTATTTCTGCAGGAACCTCTCTTATAAAGATACCCGTTGCAACTCCCATACCTCCGATATATTTCTCTAAATCATTTTCTAAAGCATTTTCAGTTGAGATTTGGTTATTTGTCAAATTTACTCGAAGAATCTTTTCCAAGTTCTCACCTTTTAATTATGTTGTTTTCTAAAATAGATGTTAGGAAGGATTTCAATATTGTTAGATTTTACCATAATTAACACAATAATACACCTTAAAATGTATAAGATTTATAAATCAGAGATATTTATAAATCTTGTTTTTGTTGTCATGATCATGACAAATGGCAATAACAAATTAAATTATATCCACATAATCTAAAATTAATAAAAGTGATTGAAAAATTGAAAAAATATATTATAATGCATCCAGATGATAATTGTGCCACAAGTTTGGAAGAGATTTCAAAAGATGTAGAAATAAAAATTGATGGAGGGCTAAAAATAAAAATTCTTCAAAAAATTCCATTTGGACATAAATTTGCTTTGAGAAATATCAATAAAGATGAATTGATCAAAAAATATGGACAAATTATCGGAATATCTACTGAAGATATTAAAATTGGAGATTGGATTCATACTCATAATATAAAAAGTCATTACTTGGAGATGGTTGCAAAATGAATGAAGAATTTTTAGGGTATGAAAGACCTAAAGGAAATCCTGGTATTCGTAATAAAATCGCTATAATTTCTTCAGTGTCATGCGTTAATCATGTTGCTGAAGAAATTGCAAGAAAAATAGATAATGCTGTTGCAATAACACACCCACTTGGCTGTGGCCAATTTGGACCCGACTTTGGGAATATTCAACGTACCTTATCAGGATTAGGGAAAAATCCAAATGTTTTTGGAACTATTGTGGTTGGATTGGGATGTGAAAATATGAAAAGTGGAGATTTAGCAAAAAATATTAAAAGAGCAAAAAAACCCGTTGAATTTTTTAATGTACAGGATGTCCAAGGGGGTGGAGTTGCTCTTATAGAAATGGGTGTAAAAATTGGTCAAAAAATGGCGGCTGAAGCAAAAGAATTAAAAAGAGAACCATTTGATTTTACCAATTTAGTTTTGGGCTTAGAATGTGGCGGGTCTGATTCCATTTCTGGAATTACTGCTAACCCCGTGGTAGGAGTAGTTTCTGATAAAGTAGTTGAACTAGGTGGTACTTCAATTTTACCAGAATTTACTGAATGGATAGGAACTGAAAAATTACTGATGGCTAGGGCAGTGAATGAAAAAATTAAAAAGCAAATAAATGATCCTTTAGAGAAACTAATAGATAGTACTATGAAAATGGGAATTGACTTTCGAGGTATTCAACCTTCACCGGGAAATATTGAAGGAGGATTAACAACAATAGAAGAGAAATCGCTTGGAACTATCGCTAAAGCAGGAGAAGCGCCTATCAATGGGGTTGTTAAATATTCACAATCTCCAAAAGGCAAAGGACTTTGGCTTATGGTCGAACCTGGAAATGATATAGAGTCAATGACAGGTATGGCAGCCGCAGGAGCACAAGTAATAATTATGACTACGGGGAGAGGTTCTCCAACAGGAAATCCTATAGCTCCCGTAATAAAGAGTTGTGGAAATCCACAAACATGTGATTGGTTAAGCTGCCATATAGATGTTGATGCTTCTAAAATTATTACTGAGAATAGAACAATTGAAGATGTAGCTGATGAGATGTGGCAAAAGTTAAAAGCCACTTGCAATGGCGAATTAACGTTTGCGGAGCAATTGGGTTTTCAAGATATCGCAATTTGGAGATATTTAGCATTTCCATTTCCAATTATTTAAATTATTTGATTAAATTAAACCATGGAGATTTATATGAGTGAAAATAAATCTAATGAAAGATATCAGGTTATTAATTTTAAAGCTAAGTCCCTAGAAAATAATTCGATTAATAGTCCTGTAGAAAGAAAATTAGCCATTTATCTTCCTCCTGACTATTTTAAAACGGATAAAAAATTTCCTGTAGTTTATTTTATTCATGGATATACTGGAAACATTGATAATCTTTCAATAACACCCCGTTGGAATGATAACAAAAATTTGCCTCTTGATTTGATTCCTCCAGATGTACTAAAAATGTTTGATTTGGAAAATATTCCTTCATATGTTAAATTCGATGAATTAATCACTGAAGGAGAATGGATACCCTTTATATTTGTTCAACCAGATGCAAGTTTATATTTACCACATTATCTTGGCCATAAAGAAATCTCTGGAGCGCTTAAAACCAAAGGGAGTTTTTATATCAATTCTCCATATACGGGCAATTTTTCAGATTTTATTATAAAGGATGTTATTGAGTATATCGAGACCAATTATCGTGCAATACCAAATCGAGAACATCGAGCCTTGATAGGGCCATCTATGGGAGGATATGGTACTTTATATTTATATTTTAATTATCCAAGCAAATTCAATTCAGCTGTAGCGCTTAGTCCAGCAAATATGACGATTGATCTACTGAATCATAAAATGATTACCCCTATTAATGAAGTGTTATATGGGAAGCAAGAAGCAATAGAACTTGGGAGAGTAGCTATACAAGACATTACAGATACTTTTGATATGATTACTTCAAGAGATTATCCGATTTTACCATCTGTTAAACAAGATGAAATAGGAGATATTATATATATGAATGAAAATGCTGTTAAAAATTGGCAAAACTATGATCTTGTTAATATAATTAAAAAAAATGTGTTAAATAATTCAAAAGCATTTAATACTATAAATTTAATGCTTAACTGTCATAGAAAAGATGAATACGGATTCGCGGATCAAACTAGAAAAATCCATGATACCTTACTGGAATTGGGGATTGATCATCAATTTGAAATTTATAAGGATTATAGAGCGAAGTTAGCGCCTCATATGCTGGGAATTGCTTATAAAATCCTTCCTGCGATCAAATTTTCGATTCAATTTTTTAATTAAATTAAATTTATAAAACAAATTATCTAAATCAACATCAAAATAGCATAAAAAATAGAATAGAGGTACAAATGTTTATGGTCCAAATATTTAAAATTCCATGGGCATCATGGTATGAACCTAAAGAGCTAGAAATGGAATTTCCTGACTCATGGGATATCCAACTATTTGATGTGGAGGATATTACCGCAATTAAAGATGAAGTTGAAATAAGAAAAATCTTAAATAATCCAATTGACACACCTCCAATTTCTGAATTAGCAAATGGCAAAAAAAATGCGGTGATTGTAGTTGATGATATTTCTCGTCATACAAAAACCGAAGCAATTTTAAAGGTCGTTTTAAGTGAATTAAATCAAGCAGGGATAGAGGATAAAAATATAACTTTAATTCTTGCTCTTGGAGGACATCGTCCAATGACACGACAGGATTTTATCAAAAAAATTGGGTTATCAATCCTAGAACGCATTAATGTCAAAAATCATCATCCTTTTCTAAATTTAAAGTATTTAGGAGACTCAAAATTAGGCACCCCAATATATGTGAATCAAACTTACTATGAATCAGAACTTAAAATCACGATTGGGGGAGTGATACCCCATGCGTTGGCGGGATTTGGAGGGGGTGCAAAAATAATTTTACCCGGAGTATGCGGTATTCAGACTCTGGAAGCAAACCATTCTGCAAGTGTAAGAGGTGCTGGTGTGGGATTGGGATATATTACTGAATTAAGAAGAGATATTGAAGACGTTTGTTCTCGTGTAGGACTTGATTTCAGTATAAATATAATTCCAACGATTGATGGAAGTCCTGCAGGAATTTTTGCTGGTCACTTTGTAAAAGCACATAGAGAAGCGATCAAATTACTTCGAAAAATTTATGAGATTAAGATCCCCTCTAAAACCAAATTTGATGTAGTTTTTTTCAATGCCTATCCCGAAGATACAGAATTATCTCAAAGTTCTAAAGCATTAAATACTTATCTTTTAAATCCGAAGCTTGTTTCATATAGAGGTGCAGTTGTAATACTGTCTGCTTCTACTGAGGGTCGTGGCTATCATTCACTAAGTGGTGAGACAGGTGCATCTCTCTATAAAAATCCAGAAGAAGACATTATATTTTCTACATTTGGAAAAAGAAAAATTCTATTTTACTCTCCGAATGTAACTCAAGCTGATATGGAACACTTTTACCCTAAATCAGTTATATTTGAAAACGATTTTAAAAATATTATCAGTAAATTAGAGCAATTATTTGGAGATAAAATAAAAGCTGGCATAATTCAAACAAGTATTCAATTACCGAAAAAAATTGACTAATTTAAGAATCTAAAAAATGGAAAGAATAATTCAGAACCCATTAGAATGGGAAAGAAAAATATCATTCGATTTTGAAAAATTAGGCATATTAGAAGGAGAAGATCTAAAAGTCTATCTTGAAATCTTAAAATCTCAAAGAGATTTAACTGGAAAAGAAATCGTGGGTAAATTTAAAGATTTAAAAAGAACTCATGTATATACCATTCTAAAAAGATTACAAATTGATGGATGGATTGAATTAATTAATCCTGGTACTAGACCTGCAAAATATAGAGGTATTAATCCTCTTCATAATTTAAAAGGTATTATTGAAAACCAAAAACAACAATTAATTCAATTTGAAAAATTGCAAGATTATATCAATGAAGAAGTATTACCAGCTCTTTCGGAAAAACAACGCTATGGTGGTCGAGTTTCAAATACGTATATTATTCCAACGGTCTCAGAAATGTATAATCAAATAATCGAACATATTAAAAAAGCAAAAAGAAATGTAAATGAAAACTCTACAAAATTGATGATCTATATATCCTACGATTTATTTTCACAATTAAGAAAAGAATTAATGCTTACTTTAAATGAGATCTTTGATACTTTTCAAAGAAAGGGAATAATCCTAAGAGATGAAGATAGAAGAGATAAATTTGCCCTAATAATTACCGGGAAAAAAAAAGAAAAGGAAATTATTTTAGACCTTCCAGAAAGATTAAGAATTGTATTTGATCCCATCGAAATCCATACGGATATTCTTGTAATTGATAATGTGGTTTTCATAAGTAATATAAATTCTGGTTTTGGGCTTTCTCTTAGAATTGAGGATCAAACTGTATCCTCAACTTATGGAATTTTACTTTCCCATATTTTTCTTGAAAAACAAATTGAATTACATGGAAAAGCAGATTTAAATCTGCTAGGAGTTCATTTGACTAAAGATGAGAAATTTAAACAGATAATCCAAACTTTATTTAATAATGGATGGAAAATTCTACCAGAACATACCAACTCAACGGATAATTTTGATGAGCTCGGATTGGCTGCTCCGGGTATTGAGAGAGCATTTATTAGATTAAGTGGAATTAGATATTTTCCGTTTGATAAAAATTCACCAAAAAAGTTACAAATAGAAAATTTATTTGAAGATACTTGTAAAAGAGCTCAAAACTATATCAAACGTTTAGAAAAACAGTTAATTATAGAAGGAAAGACAGATCAGCAGAAATTATTTGGACATAATTGCCTTATATATAATGTAGAATATGAGTTAAAAGAAGAATGGGCTCCCATTTTAGGGAGTATTCCTAATCTGGAGTCTGCTGATCAGAAGGGAAAAGGTATTGTTATTGCTACCTTTAACTTTAATGATAATGGAGCAATGAGTGTATGGGCAATAAATCCCGAAAATGTTATGATAATTTTGAGAGAAATTTTTAAATACTAAAAAATTGCTTAATGAGAAAAATTTAATGATAATCCTTTTTTTTTTATAAAATTTACGACATAGATCATGTCAATATTGGAGAACTTAATTTTAATTCAATATTATACTTCAATTTTAAGTTATTAACTAATTCACTTATTTTTTCTCTGTCGAAAGGTTCAATATTAAGATTATAATTTTTTCCGAGCATCTCATATTTTTGCTCTCCAAATTTATGATAAGGAATTAATTCAAATTTTTTAATACCAATCATTACTAACCATTCTATCTGTTCATTAAGTTCTTTTTCCACATCAAGGAAATTATAGCCAATTATAATTGGAATTCTTATAATAATATCCTTATTTTCATGTATACATAATTTTAAATTTTGAATTATTAAATTATTTGAAATTCCTGTAAGCTTTTTATGTCGTTCCTTGTCTAAAGATTTGATATCATAGAGCAATAAATCAACATATTGAATTACATCCCTTAATTTATTAGAATCAACATATCCCGTCGTATCTAAACATATATGAAGACCCAATTTCTTTGCTTTTTGAAGTAAATCTATTAAAAATTCCAATTGTAATAACGGTTCTCCTCCTGAAATAGTTAATCCTCCCCCCGATTGTTTATAAAATTCGATATCTGATATTACTTCTTCTAAAATCTGATCTGCATACATAATATTTCCACAAATTTCTAAAGCATTAGAATCACATTCATCTATACATTTAAAGCACAAATTGCAGAGTGTTCTATTAATTGAAATTCCGCCTTCTTGTAAAGAAATTGCGTTATCTGGACATATTTTAATACATTTTTCGCATGAGATACATCTAGATTCTCTATAAATTAATTCTGGAAATGATTCTAATCCCTCTGGATTATGACACCACCTACATCTAAGGGGACATCCTTTTAAAAAGACAGTGGTCCTTATTCCAGGACCATCATGTAGGACAAAACGTTGAATATGAAATACTAAACCAGTTTTAATATCATCCATTTTTCCGTTATTATTTATAGAATGCTATAAATAATTTTTAAACATAATTATAACAATATCTATCCATGATATCATCCTGAACGGCTTTAGGTAAATCCACAAAGCGAGCGCTATACCCAGATACTCTAACCATGAGATTCTTATGTCTTTCTGGACTTTTCTGCGCCTCTTCTAACATCTCGCGTGAGATCGCATTAAATTGTACATGAGATCCTCCCAGTTTGACATATGTCCTAACTAAGGATTCCAACACTTTTCCATTTTCAATTCTTGCGATCTCGGGATTGATATTTAAGGTACATGCTAACCCATTAGCGAGTAAGGAATGATCCAGTTTAGAAATGCTTTTAATTGCAGCAGTTATTCCTTTTTCTCCCGTAAATCCTGGCGCAATATCTCTATTTAAAGGTTTTCCTTTTTTCCTACCAGATGGAAGCGCCCCTGTAAAGATTCCAAAACCTACATGGGTGGTCATAGCATGGATTCCCACTCTATACTCTCCTCCTCTTGCGGAGTGAAGTCCTTCTACGGATTCTATCAGAAACCTTGCTAATTTTTCGGCATAGATATCCGCTAGATCATTATCATTCCCATATTTCGGGCATTTATACAGCAAATAATTTCGAAGTTCTTTATTGCCCCTAAAATTGGTTTTGAGGGCATGGATCAATTCTTCCATAGAGACTTTTTTCTCTTTAAAGATGGCCCAATCTATAGCGGCCAGTGAATCAACTACGTCCGAAAAACCTGTTACATGAATCCCAGAAAAATTATACTTAGCAGAGCCTTCGTTCACATCGATACCTTTTTCAAAACAACCTTGTATACCTAATGACATTAAGGGTGTGGGCTTCAATTTCTTATGTGCTTGTTGATAAGCATTTGCAGCGATGGCAGCCATTTCCATCATGGAGTTGAGTTTACTCTTAAAGGTTTCCAAAACATCATTCATGCTATTAAATGATTTCGCATCCTGTTCCATCTGAATATAGTTGCTTACAATGCTATTATCTGTTCCTAAAGCTAATTCAAGAGCTTTTACAGTGTTTAGAAAAACTGCTCCGGTGTTATCATAAGAAGTTCCAGAAGTAGATAACCCTACACACCCAACTATGCCATAATTACGAGCTTCTTCTAATGGTATGCCATAATTCATTAACGCCTTAACAACCAATTCATCATTATATAACCCTATAACATTATTTCCCTTAGCTAAAATCTCCGCAATTGCTTGATAAAGCTCACTAGGCGTTCCAGAATGTAACCTCACCACTATATTTGGACTAGGGACTGAAGCTTCATCGGTAGCTTTCAAGAAAATATAGGTTAGCGGATTAGTTGCATCTTTACCATTTTTATCAAAACCCCCAAGAAGGATATTTTGAGTAGTTGCCATCCCTCCAAAATAGGTTGTAGCCACCGAATCATATAAAGCAATTATTTCATTTGTCTTTAGAAGAAGATTTTTAAATAATCTTAACGCTTCTTCTGAATTACCGTCATAATAGGGCAGAAGATATTGATCAATCCTTCCAAAGGAAATACCATGCTCAAAATTTTCTATATGAAGCGCCATATGAATGAACCATACAAACTGAACCGCTTGCTGTAGATTCTTAGGTGGATTTTCTGGTACGGTGCGACATGATTCTGCGATCTTTTCTAACTCCTTTTTTCTAATAGGATCCAATTCATTATTAGCCAGCCTTTCTGCTTCATTAGCAAATTTATTAGCATACTCAATGAGAGCCTTTGAAATTATAACTATTGATTTATAAAATGCGATTTTGTCGTCAGCACGTGAATCTGTAACTAGCATCTTCTTATAATGAGTTAATTGTTCATTAGACATATCGATATATTTTTTCAATCCCATTGATATTAATCTTGGATAATCTATAACAGCGTGGGCTATCCCTCCTATTTCAGTCGCAATATATGCACAACCACTAAATGAAGTTTCAAATACACTTTCAGGAGCAATTTCTCGCGCATACGTATCAATCTTGAAGTTCTCATAAAATGGTGCGATTTCTTCACGCAATAATCTAATATCTTCTTCTGAAATGTGTATAGGATTCACCGCTCTGGTATCAAGCATTTCAAGTTCTTTCATAATTCTAAATCCACTAGCTTCAAGCCTAGGAATAGCTACAGGAACATTTTCATCAAAAGTTCCCACAATGAGCTCATCAGGTCTTATAATAATCGGTAAGGTTTCTAAGGTATATTTCAATCCCACTGCTTGCCTGATTATCATGGGAGTCCCGGGACTCTCTTTAAGGGCTTTAGTATAAGATAAGGGCACCTTTAATGAGATATAAGGAGTATTTCGTACTAGATCATTAAGAAGTTTTTCGATCATGATTAGCAAATATTAATCTTATTACCTTATTTTAAAATATATTTTGGAAATTTAATAAATTAAGACTTTTTAAAAATAAGTCGGTAACAAAATCGTATAAAAATTTCTTTTTACTTTGTATCAAATTAAGAATAGAGGTGAAACAAAATACATCTTAGATTAGTATGCTTTAATGATATCTTGGAGTAAATAGGATAGGATTGCCCTAAAATTTAGAAATTTATTCTTGCGTATTTTTCCTCAATTTTATTCATCATCTGGTAGAATTCTTTATCTGAAAGGAATCCTTTATGTAGCAATAGTTCTTGTATTTGCTTTAAAAGCTTAGGTGCAGCTGCAGAAGTGTTTAATTCCTTTTTTAAATTTTCAATTTCTCTCAGTCGCTTCTCAAAATCATCCTCAAGCTTTTCTATTACACTATTTCTATTTGAAATCGTCTTTTCAAATTCAGAATTTTTTTCAGTTAGAGCTTTAATTTTTCCCTCAAGTTCTGAAATTTTTGTTTCCGCTTTTGATAATTTTATCTTTAAATCTGATTCAGATGATGTAAGAGATTTAATTTGTTCTTCTGAATTTATTTTGTTTTTTGTAGTTTTTAAGTTCTCTTCTTGTAGAAGTTTATTTTTCGCGGATAACTCTTTTTCTAAACTATTTATTTTTGAACGCAAATCTAATAAAAATCTTGCGGTTACTTTTTGTTTTTTATGAGGTGTTTCTTCCGCTTTTGCCCAATTTATACTCAATCTTTATCATCTCTCTACCTTACTTTTCGAACGGTCTATATGAAACCCATTGAACTATTAGATATATTGATGTGAGTTTTTATAAATGTTTTTCAAAAAAATATAGGGTTATAAAAATCTTAATTAGCTGTCTTAATTTAAAACATTAAAATAATATCATAATTTATTTAGCTTTGTAAAATTCGTGATAGCTAAATTCCTTTAAAAAAATGGAATAATGATTTTTATGAATGAAATAAAAGATAATACTAAAAAAATATTGGAATCTAATATTATTATAGACACCCTTAGCCACGGGCCAATATTATGGCCGGATGAATTTGTAAAAGCTAGTAATGAAATGTTGGCTAAAAACATTAATCCTTTTAAAATCGTTCAAGATTTAGTTTTAGAATTTGCTAAAAAAGTCGCTTATGATGATCACTACTTCGCAGAATATAGGGATGCTTGGAAGAAATCAGGTGTAGATTGTGTAAGCTGGACAATCGGACCAATACATGAAAAACCATACACCCTTGAAGGAGTAGTTCATAATTTTGCCTATATGACTCATATTTTAGATAATAGAAAAGACTATTTTCAGAAGATTCTAAAGGCAGACGATATTGAAACGGCTCATAGAGAAGGAAAAAAAACTATTATCCTAAATTTTCAGGATATGCAACATATTGGGATGGACCTTGATTTAATTGATCTTTTTTATATGATGGGATTTAGAATCCACCAATTGACGTATAATACTAAAAATAATGTTGGTACGGGCTGCACAGCTAGAAGGGATAAGGGTTTAACGGAATTTGGAATTTCCGTCGTCGAACGTATAAATAAATTAAGGGGGATTGTAGATGTGTCGCATTGTGGACTACAGACTTCAAAAGACGCCATAGAGTATTCTAAAGACCCGATTATTGCCTCTCACACTTTTTCAAGAGATTTTTATTTGCATGATCGAGGCAAACCGGATGATATGCTGCAAGCAATCGCTGAAAAGGGAGGCTATATAGGTGTCTTAGCAGTTGCGGGATTCTTAACGGCTAAAGATCAACCAACTATAGAAGATTGGCTAGATCATATAGATTATATAGTAAAGTTAGTTGGAATTGATAATGTGGGAATCGGAACGGACTATTTTGGCTATGCAGTTCCAGATAGAGTAGCAGAAAAGATTGATGAGATGATGCTACAATTAGGCTTTAGAGAAGAACATCGCGCCTTTTTTACCTTAAAATTGAAAGGTTTTGAAAACTATATGAAATTTCCAGCTTTAATTGAAGGACTAATAAATAGAGGGTATAGTGATCCAGAAATTAAAAAATTAGCAGGTCAAAATTTTATTAGAGTTTTCAGAAAAACAGTGGGTTGAAATCGTTATCCCCAAAAATTATTACTGAAATTAATAGAATTTAAGAAATTCGTGAAACTTCGGTTTCACGATAATTCATAACTATGCTGATAATATCCTTACAGATATGTAGATATTATAAGTGAGAATTTATAATTAAAATGTGAATCGTTGAGTAATTCTTTCTTATCCAAAAATGTATCTATAATTTTATAAATTAATAAATCTAAGTCTAATTATTAAAAATATTATTTTTCATCAAATAGATAAATAGGTAAATAAATATGAGTGAAGAAAGAAAGACCCTTAAAACCAAGCTCTTCTTTGCTTTGAATGGGTTTCCCGATCAAATGACTTACCAGGTGTTTTCTTTTTTGGTTTTTACCTACTATTTTGCAGTTGTCGGGATTCCTATTTTTCAAATGTGGATTGCTTTTGTAATCTGGGGTCTTTGGAATGCATTTAATGATCCTATGCTTGGAGCTCTTTCAGACAGAAAAAAATATGGCAAACTTGGAAAACGAAAATTCTTCATTATATTAGGACTTATTCCTTTGGCATTAATGATGATATTTTTATTCACAGTTCCATTAGATATCAAATTCTACTATCTCCTGTTTATAATTATGCTTTTCGAATTTTTTTATACTCTTTTTGATGTCAATATAAAAGCACTTTTCCCAGAGCAATGGCCAAACGAGGAAGAAAGAGCTTCTGCAAACCTAATTTTAAGAGCCTTAACAATTGTTGCGATTCTCCTTGCCATGGTTCTTCCAACAATTATAATAACCCCTTTAGTACCCTTAAAAACCAGTACTGCTGAGGAAATAGCCAGAATCCCCGGAATGTACATAACCGCAGGAATAATCTTTGCCATAATAACGGTGATCACAGGTATTATATTTATAGCATATGGTATCAAGGAACCTGAAGAAGCTCCAGAACAATTTGAAAGTCGTCCTTCATTTTTTGGATCATTAAAGCTTTCATTGAAAAATAAAACCTTTGTAAAGTTAGTTTTATGCAATACGATGACTTGGTATGTTCTAAGTATGTTACCCACTATCTTTCCATTATATGCTATCTTCGTTTTGGGGGTAGGAAGAGGTTCTTTAATTATTGGTATCTCTTTGATGCTAACTTTTGTTGTTGCTGCTCTGACTATGCCTATACACAGAAAATTAGGAAAAAAATGGGGAATGCGAAAAGCATTTATTTTTTCATTGATTGTATGGATAATTACCTTATTTCCTTTTGTATTACTTGGAGAAGGGATGATAATTTGGGGGGCAATTGTCGCTGCTAGTGTAGGATTTGGAATTTCTGGAACATTATTCTTTTTCGATATTTTAATGGGAGATGTCGTGGATGCTGATTATTTAGAACATGGAGTTAAAAGATCTGCAAGTTTTTACGGAACAAATGCGTTTATTCATCGTTTTTCTATTATATTGGTGATGTCCACTATCGCTATTGTATTTACTGGTACTGGTTGGGCTGGATATGATCCAAATCCAGGTGTGGATGTCATTATAGGACTGAAGCTACTTTTATTCTTATTTCCTACAATCGCATTGGTGTTCGCGATATTTTTCCTTAAATCTTACGATTTACACGGAGAAAAACTCGCGAAAATGAGAGAAGAATTGCAGAAAAAAGGAATTTAAAGAATCTAAAAATCTTCCTTATTTTTTTTATTTTATATCTTTTATATTTTTTACATTTAAGATAAAACAAACTTTATTTTTAGCTCGAAGTTTATCTAATCAGAATTATATATATTTATTCCTCAAAAATTAGGATGAATAGCTATGAGTGAAAAAATGAATGTATTATTTATAATAACAGATCAGCATCGTGCTGATCATTTAAGCTGTTATGGAAACCCTATAGTGAAAACCCCCAATCTGGATAAATTAGCTAGTGAGGGTGTGAGGTTCACAAATGCTTTTTGTACGAACCCTATGTGCATGCCGAATAGAGCTACACTTCTAACGGGATTGTATCCTAATGTTCATGGTGTTAGAAGTAATGGAATTAATTTACCTGTTGATATTCCGACTATTACCGAGGCTTTATATCAACGAGGATATCATACCATAAATGTAGGAAAACCACATTTTAATTTTTGGACACCAGCTTACAAAATGTTGCCAAAATCCTCAGAGTCTTTTGAAGGTTGGCTAGCAGATAAAGCAGACGATAATCCTGTAAAAGAGAATTTTCCGATTCCATACTATGGCTTTCGAGAGGTAGAGTTAATCGCAGGACATGGTAATCTTTGTTTGGGGCATTATCTTGATAATTGGTTAGAAGAGCGGGCGCCTCATCTTGCAGAGAAAGTAAAAAATATATTTCATGTAGATAATTTCTTTAGTTTATTTTGCGACAGCTTTATCCCAGAAGAACATTATAATACCAAATATGTTGAAGAACGCACAATTGCCTTTTTAGAACGTTATACAAAGGGAGAATACGGAAACAAACCATTCTTTTTACATTGCTCCTTTCCCGATCCTCATCATCCTTTATGTCCTCCCGGAAAATATCGAGATATGTATGATCCCAAGGATATTGAATTGCCAAAAAGTTTCACTGATATAAAAAATTTGTATAATCATCCTTTCTTGGGTCCACATCTCAAACAACCTCCTTTTCGAGGAGCTTTATTACGTGAATCCACAGAGGAAGAGGTTCGAAAGTTTACAGCCTTAAATTATGGATCTGAAACTTGTATCGATCATAGTATAGGTCAAATATTAGGCTCATTGGAAAAATTAGGATTAGCAGATAGCACAATGGTTATTTTTACTAGTGATCATGGTGATTTTATGGGCGATCATGGGATGTTATTGAAAGGACCTGCGCCCTTTAATGGAGTATTACAAATTCCATTAATTTGGAAAGTTCCGGGAATTACTAAACAAGGGATTTCTGATGCAATGATAAGTTCTGTTGATATTCCAAAAACTATTTTGAATTTGTTAGGTCTCAAGGAAAGGCATCAGCCTCCTGGGATGCAGGGATATGATATGACATCTGTTTTAAGAGAACCCGATAATTCGGAAATACAACCAAGAGATTGCTGTTTAATTGTTCACGATGAGGAAGTGGGACCTAAAGGGCCCTTATACGCAAGATTGTGTCACTATATAACCAAGGAACATAAATTAACCGTCTATGAGGGAGTAAAAGGATATGGGGACCTATTTGATCGCAATAATGATCCTGATGAATTACGTAATTTATGGTTTGATAAAAAACATAAAGACTTAAGATATGAATTAGTAGAAAATTTGCTACAAGAAAATCTTAAAATACAAAGTCGTTTTCCCTCCAGACAAGCGGCAACATAACGATAAAGTTAAAATGAGTGAAATAATGGATGTGTTATTCCTTTCTTTTTTA
>SDNV01000175.1 GCA_004524515.1 Promethearchaeota archaeon | reverse complement strand
CGTTGGAAATAACTTTTTTACTTTCTATTTACCGCATTGTTCATTTGGATATTTGTGTATTGACGGAAAATATAGAGGAATAGATTTTAAATTAGGATACAATTATACCTGGGTTATCATTGCCATGTTAGCTTTAAAAGGATTAAATTTACTTAGGCATCTAATTAAACCTCCAGAAAAAAGATATAAAAATCTAACAATAAGCGACCGATTTAAGAAATAACACTAACTATCTTTTTTTTTATTTTTATATAATTTGAATTGATCGCTTAAATCACTTTTTTAGAAATAAAAAGTACAATAGATGGTAATTTGATGAAAATAAATCAAAAAAAGTCATAAAAATGTTTTCGTTATATATGTCAATTTATCACCTGAAAGCCCTTTCCGAACTTCCCTAAATATTTGATTTTGAAATTCTCTATCTAATTTCATATTGTTCTCAACTAAAAATTGTTTTAAAAGGGCTTTATTGAAATTTTTCTGATCTTTTTTTGTTAGCCACTTTAAGATCTCAGATATGATTTTTCCTCCATTCCCCTCGACAAATTCAGGTAAAAAACATTTAGCGTGGGCTTTCGACATAAAAAATGTATATACCAATAATCCTTTAGGATCTAATTTTTTATAGACTTCAGGAATAAGTGGATAATCGAGAATGGTCATTTGAATATTTTTACCCGCTTTTTGAATTTTTTTATAGATAGGCATCCACTCATCTTCCCCGTCTTGGGGCACTCCTGGTTTAATTCCTGGCACCCATTGAATTCCCGTGACGTGAGGAAGAATATCATCGAGGAATTTTATTTCTTCTGGGCCATCTAAATGCCAAATCGCATAATCCATATGTTCCGCTTGTTGAATAATATCCGGCAGTACAAATCTTTCAAAATATTGATGATTCAGAATCACGCTAAAATCGCATTGCATTGTATAATATCGTTTCGGACACCACACATTAAGCCAAGTATTGCATCCATCCACATATCTGTTAATGATATTTTGCAATTCGTCATATACTTTTAGATATTTTTCCATGATTATCTCTCTACAAGTATCTATAAGTTGGGGGTTCCGTCTCATTTGAATTATTATTTCTTGAGGACCTAAAAATGATACTAAAATATCCAAGATTCCCCCTAAGTCAGTCATAGACACACAATAATTATTTTGAGCACCTCGTTGTGCAGCTATTTCTGTTGTGCGTTTTAACCGTACATACCATTCGTTGTTATTATTTAATTTAACATTCTCAAGAACAGAAATTATGTCTTTAACATTGGTTGGTTTATGAAACCACATTGTTCCCGATTTATATTCCGGAGTAACACCTAGAACTGATGCCATAATTCCGGGCCCGTAATTTGGAAAATAAGTCGGAATCTGCTCGGCTCCGAAAATTAAATTATCCGTATTATTTTCAAAAGTGTCGAGGATTGGGTCAATTCCATCCCATTTTTTACATAATTCAAAATTTAGAGCGCTGGAAGCAATGGCTGCTTTATCAGCGCCAGGACCGTTGATAATATGATATGATATAACCGGTCTATCTATTATCTCATGATCCCACCACGCAGCCATTCTCTCTTTCGCTTCTTGTATATCTTCTTTTATAATCAAAATAAAAACCAAATTTGCTATTTTTCTTTTTTCCTATTTCCTAACTGTATAACAATAATTAGAGTTAGATTATAAAAAAACCTTTCAAAAATAATGGAATAAATATATGCCTTAGAAAAAAGGGAAAAAAAAGCTAATTATAAGAGATTTGATCCACAATTGGGGCAAAATTTCGCATCTTTTTCAAGTTGATGCCCACAATAGACGCAAAAATTCTTCCCTACAGAGCTGATGGGCGCTTCAATTTTTTTTGAGGGAGCAACATATTCAGCAGAGGGAATATATTCAATTTTTTCTCCTAATTCGATTTCTCCAGAATCAGGTTTAAAACGATATATAATTTTTTCACTCTCCCTTAAATCAGCGAGAACTCGTAATAAATGTTTAGGTTTAATTCCTACTTCAAGTGCAATATGCTCGAGTTTATGAGTACCCTGATTTCCTCTATCCCGAATTGCACTCAAAACCGCTTTTTGATATTTTCTATTGGTATTAAGCTGTTGAAATGCACCAAGAAGAATAAAAAACGCCGGTATAAACATCCAAAATCCCCAAAATAAGAGTCCTAAAAATAAAATATTCAGTGCTCTAAAAATCAAAGACAATATTGCCACAAATAAAAAAACTAATCCACAAATAAAAGAACCCTTAACTGCTTCGTACTTTTCTTTAGAATAATATCTATCTTTATATTTATCGTCTGTCATTTTAAAGACGTTTGGTTTTATAATTAAATATACAATGGTAATTTTAAAAGATATGGAGTCCGATTCTTTAAAATAAAAAAAATAATAAGATTGTTAGAATTAAAATATTATATTATGCTGAAGGGAATCCATTTTTTATTAACTTACAGCTGCAATTTTGAGTGTGATCATTGTTTTTTATATTGTAGTCCAAATTCGGCAGGAACCTTTACATTAAAACAAATAAATAATGTCCTGAATGAAGCTGAAAAAATTAAAACCGTTGAGTGGATTTATTTCGAAGGGGGTGAACCCTTTCTATTTTATCCTTTAATGATTGAGGGACTCAAAATAGCAGGAGAAAAGGGATTCAAAACGGGAGTAGTCACTAATTCTTACTGGGCAACTAATGTAGAAGATGCGGAATTATGGCTAAAACCACTCGCAGACTGTAAGATTTCTGACCTTAGTATAAGTGATGATTTTTATCACTTTGAAGATGAGAGGAATAACCTCGCTAAAAACGCAAAAATCGCTGCCAAAAATCTTAATTTGCCTTTAAGCTCTATAACAATCGAAGAACCTAGTATTGAGCAACAAAAAGATAAAGGTACCCCTGTTATTGGAGGAGGCGCGATGTTCAGAGGGAGAGCGGTTGAAAAATTAATTAAAGGATTACCCCTTAGAAGTTGGGACAGTTTATCCGAATGTCCATATGAAGATTTAAATGACCCAGAAAGGGTTCATATTGATTCATTTGGAAACGTCCATCTCTGTCAAGGATTAATTTTAGGAAATATGTGGAAAACACCATTATCAGAATTAATCATAAATTATGATTATAATTCCCATCCAATTTGTCGTCCTTTAATTGAAGGAGGTCCCGCAGAACTGGTTAGAACATGTAATCTAAATCTTAAAAATAAATATGTGGATGAATGTCATCTTTGTTATCTTTGTCGTTTGGCTTTAATTGAGAGATTTCCTCAATACATCGCTCCAAAACAAGTTTATGGATTATAATAATTAGATTATATATAAATCCATTAACTTTTCTTCTCATTGAATAGGTTTTGGGGCTTTCTCTACTTTATTTATCTTAATTTTGATTGAAATGAAAATCAATATACTCAGAGCTCCAAAAATAATAAAACCAAGAATATCGACTACAAAAAGCAAAAAAAATAGAAAGCCTAATGCCCCCATAATGAGTCCTAATAAATTTTCTTCATTTAGCGCATATCCATTTCCTGATGAAACTGCTATCCTCCAAATAAAAAAGAATGTCCAAGCCGGCATTAGCAAAATTGGAATTAAAGGAGGAAAATTCAATGCAGGTAAAATCCAAGCGATTAAGAAAAATCCCACCCCCCAAATTAAACCTAAAATAAAATAAAGTTTAAAACTAGGCACCTTAACTTCTTTTTTCCCAAACAATTCTTTTGGTGCCCTCTTAGCAACAAGAAATAATAATATAGTTAAAATAAGAAATCCTAAATATTCGGCTAATCCAGGTATATAATTATAAGTATCAATCACAAACAACATCCAAATCGGACCACATAAAATAAAAATGATGATAACAATAATCAAGCCCCTTTTACTCAACCAAGATTCCTCTTTAACTCCAGGAAAAGCGATATGAGTCAACACAACGGGAATTGTTATGCTGTAAACCATGTGAAAAATAGTGAGTTGCACCACCCAAACCCAATTAACTCCAAAAAATCTACCATAAATCCCCAGAATTCCTACATCCTGCCAATTCGGATTAAAAAAACTCATGAGATATAACCCCTCTTCAATGATTCCGTATGCTGCACCCAACAATAGCAGTGTAATCCATCCTTCTGAACCTTTACCCCAACGGATCATTAATTCGCGCACTATCAATGCCCCAAAACCATAAAGAAAGACCAATAAAATGATAACCAATGGGTTTAACCATTCTATTACTGGAGTAGATGTTGATAATCCTTCTCCTACGAAAGGAGCAAAAAATATCAGGAATAAAATAGATTTTTTGGAGTCTTTCACTATAATTCTCTTCTTTTGTGTTTAAATCTAGTATTTTTCAAATAATTATAAGGTTTTATCTTTTTTCTCTTAGAAAAAGAAAATAAAATCAAAATTCTATAATATTAAAAAAAAAATAAGTTTATTTGTGTTAATAACTGCCTAAAATTATACCAGCAACGATGATGGCAACAACTATAAAAACTACTATCATAATGATGAAAAGTATAATTAAGACAATAATGACAAATAGTAAGGAAGAAACAAACCCTTTATCCTAAATTTTGGCAACGATAATTGCTCCGACAATAAGGTTAATTATTAACGCGAGAACGTAAGAGATAAGGGGATCTAACGCCACAAAACTAAGTCCTACACCCACAACAATAAGCACTATTAACCACACGAGATTCACAATAATAGCTTTACCCCAGGAATCACTCCAATCTTTTTTACTCGCCAGCCATCTTGTTATTATAATTCCAAGTAAAAATGCAATCACTGCTACTATTATCATAGTTAGCATTATAACCAAAATAACATCTCCAATTAATTCCCTAAGCTGAAAAATCATTTTTTTGTCAACTCAAATTTGAAGGTATCTTAAATATAGAACTCTGATATATTAAAATTTTTGTTATTATGAGCATTAAAAATACCTCTTAGATTCCAATAAGTTATAAATTAAGGTTTTTTTTAATTTGTATAAAATACTTGTCATTCAACAATTCTTTTATTATATAAAACTCCTATAGTCCAATATTTAATGTTAGAAACATTTAAATATTCATGTT
>SDNV01000174.1 GCA_004524515.1 Promethearchaeota archaeon | reverse complement strand
GTTTCTGTCAAACCCTCATTTAAAAAACCAGGCTTACCTACAATCACAAATTCAGGAGTATAATATCCTTGCTGTTCTTGTTTTTCATCATAGATTCCAGCAAGTTTCGCATCTTCAACTGATGAGACCTGAAACACTTTTCCTTTTTGAGTACGTGCTGTAATTTTTACTAATATGAAGTCACCCGCCTCAACTTTTTTGCCTTCCAAGAGTTTTTTCTTCTCTTCTAATTTTTTAAGATCTTCTTTTACTTTTTTTTCATCATCATCTTCTGGTTTAGCAGTTTCTATTTCTTTAGGAATTTCTTCTCCTGATACCTCGCTTAACATTTCCTTTGCATTGTCAATCAACTTTTGTGCGGATGTTTCACCAATTCCTTTAATTTCTAATAATTCTTCTAATTTAGCATTAGCCAATTTTTCAACAGTATCTATGCCAGCTTCTTTAAGGTTATCGATTTTTTTTCCTAATCCCTTTACATCTTCTAATTTCAAGCTCATAAAAATCCAATCCCAATTTTAATGATATGTCATGCTAGTGTTATTTAATTAAAATTTGAAATATTAGATAATTTTTAGACTTTTCCAATTTAAAAAACAATCGGGATTAGATAAAATATAAATTTAAAGTTTAGGAAACTGGTTTATATATAATCCCTAATTTTTCAGCATAATTTTTAACTTCCAGCATTTCCTCAGAGGATGGACGCCGATTTATTTCATCAAAATTAGAAATATTTAAATTAGATTTGGATATTTAAAAGAATAATTTATAAGTCTAAATAGTTTAGTTGTTGGATTAATCTAAACATATTAAAATTTCATTAGAAATTATAAATATTTCTTATAATATATAGGCCTCAAACTAAAATGTAATATATATTAACAACTTATTATCTAATAATGATCGACAAGACTTTATTTATTTTCGGAGCGGGAGCTTCTAAAGCGGATGAGGCACCCGTACAAAATGAACTTCTTTCTGAGATTTTTGATTTATTAGAGGGAAATAATGAATATAAATGTGCGAATCTAAATCAAGAATTTGTCAAGGAAATCAAAGATTTCTTATTTAAACTATATCCCATTAGCGAAAAATTAGAATTTAACGAATTTTATCCAACTTTTGAAGAAATAATGGGTTTGATTCATTTTGCAATCATAAGAGATGAAAGCTTTAAGGGAATTTCTTTTAACAAATTAAAAACTTATATAGAAGCTCTAATAGCTCTTATATCATACATTTTAGAAACAAAATTAGGGTATAAAGCAAAAGTAAATAGAAAATTTATTAAATACCTATATGAAAAATTTAAGGATAAAAATCCTATCAATAATGTTGAGTTAAATAAGATTTTTATTAATACTTTTTCTTTTTTGAATATTAACTATGATATCCTGCTTGATAATGCTTTAAATGATCTGAAAGAAGAAAAGGGAGTTCAATATGAGTATTGTTTTAAAGTCAAATCAAGATTCTATAAACTTAAATTATTTAAACCTCATGGATCATTAAATTGGTTATTATGTAAATCTTGTGGTAAAGTTAAAACTGGTGATTATAATAAGATTGCATTAAGATATTATCATTCAATTTTATATAGAACAGAAAATAATGAATATTGCTCTTGCGGTAGTGATCTATCGCCACTTATTATCCCACCCTCATTTTTTAAGGAATTGAAAAATCCAATAATTCAAAATATCTTAATAAATTTAGAGAATCATCTTATAAAAGTTAAAAACTTAATATTTATAGGGTACTCATTTCCTGAAGCTGACATTCATTTAAAATATCTTTTTAAAAAGGCACAGTTGAAAGGAGGATTTGAAAAGATCATTTTAATTAATAAAGAAGGAGTAAATAATTCTTATTTTAGAAATGTTATAATGACATTTCCAGAAGTTGAGTTAATTAACTTAACAACAGATATCCCTAATGGTTTAGAAGAAGAATCTATTGATAAAATTATAAAAATTTTATTTGAGGAATTAAAACATAAATCTTCAGAATCTCCGCTTAATTAATCCTGTATTTTTCTTCAAAATTTTAGCCAAATCTTCTGTAAAATTAATAAGAATCTCATACACACCTCTTTCGTTAAATACTAAACCTAATCCTTTTCTTAATTCAATAAGATTTTTAAATTTTTTATTAGATTTCTTAAATTTCTCCTCCGTAATTGTATCTGTAAGCTGAAAATATTCTTCTAAATTTTTTAAGAAATTATTTAAGTAAATAAATCGTGAATTTGTTGTAGGATCATAAGTTTCAATTTTATTGAAAAAAGATTTCAAAATGGATATGAAATCATAGAACCTACGTTAAAATAATCCCTGGAAAAGGAGAAAGAGCATTAGAATGCGATAATAACGATCTCTACTGTTTTTTAATAAAAAATTATAATTTTGAAGAAAATTTCTCAGATTTTTCTAATCATCTTATCATTTTTTTCGGTAGAAAATTTCATACTTATTAGGATTATCTAACCATATATTCTTTGGAAAAATCATAAAGATGATTAGTTTTTTAAAAATTTAATAGTCTCTTTTCTTTAATATTTAAAAAGAGCAATAAGAAATTTGAAATAATGAAATACCCTTTAATTAATGCTCAAATAGAAACATCTGTATATGATGCTGCTTCATTCTTCAAATTAATTCGAAAACAATTAGTTCTCCATCCAAACCAATGTTATTGTATTAGGAGGGCGATTAATAATATTGAGTTTTTTAGTTCTATATTAGGTCTAAAATCTTACTATGTAGCTTATAAAAGTTCAAAAGGACAAAGGGGAAAACAACTAACATTGGATATTTTAGAGAAAATTACAAATACCTTAAATAATTATTTTAGAGAGTTGAAATCTCACATAAGTAATGTAGAACAATTAGCAAAATTAAGATTATTAGAAGAAAATATAAACAAAATTATAAATTTTTATAAAAGCTCAAATGATTTAAATCTATATGCTCAGGGTGGCAATGGAGTTCTAGAATATCATCCTAATCTGAAATTGGACTATTTTAAACAAATTGATACAATTGAAAAGGCATATTGGTTAGGATGGCTTTTTGCCGAAGGGTATATTTATATTCACGCTAGAAGGAAAAAAAATAAAAATCCATATTATCGATTTGGTGTTGGGTGTGTTGAAGATGATTTTATTCTAATACAGAGATTTATTGAAACTATTGGTTATGATATTTCTAATATTAGTCCAAGATTAGAGAAATATACAACATCTAAAGGGGAAATCCGTAGATTTAGAAGGATTTCAATAATCAACAATCAATTTTGTGAAAATCTTATTTCCCAAGGTTTCATCGTAGGTAAAAAAAAATCTAAAAATATTAGATTACCCAATTTTAAGAAAAGAGATCTTTTACTTGCTTTCCTTCTTGGATATTATGATGGTGATGGAACAATAAGAAGATCGAGAATAACATCAGGAAGCAAAGAATTCCTCAAGGATATTATAAACTCACCTTTATTGAATATTAAAAATAAGTCTCTTTCTCCTGATCGTGATTCATTTAAATTATCATTAGGAACAGATTTAATGAGAGAGATAGTAAATAATTATAAGAAGAGTCTACCAAGAAAAAGAAAGTATTGGGAAAATTGGATTGATAAAAGAACATTGAGGAAAATTAGAAATCAACCAAGGAGCAAGAAAAACTAAGATACAGGTGCCCATAAAATTCCTAGTTTACTAGCATAATCTCTAACTTCTTGCACCTCTTTTGATGTTGGACGTCTATTTATCTCTTCATAATTATAAGCTTTATACTGTGGCCGATATTGCTGCATCACGTTCACTACACACTTAGGTATTTCTTTGGCAACATAATCTAAGATAGGTTTTGAACAGCAATCAATATGATTGGGCATGACCAAGTGTCGGATTATGATTTCTCCGCTACCCTCATCATGTATCTTCTTATGATTTCGAGAAATCACATCAAAATAATTTTCAACACCAGAATACTTCTTAGCACAAACATTATTTCCATATTTAAAATCAGGCAACCAAAAGTCCATTAAATCGATAATCAGCGAGAGTGCTTTTTCAGTTAAATAAAAATTTGAATTCCATAATTGACAAATATTAGTTTTCTGAAAATTTAGGTTTCCTACAATTGTATGAAGGTTTGGAATAGGATCTCCCCCAACATAATTAATATTAATAGCTCCTTTATCTGCAAGATTTTCAGCGAGATTTGCTAATTTTTTACCATTAACTTTCGTTGCTATATCTTCAATATCTCTTTTTCCCTTCCATGCTTGAGAAATATCATAGTTTTGGCAGAAAACACATCCGAAATTACAAGATTGAAAAAAAATGGTTCCACTAGGAATTAATACACTTTCTTCACCCATATGTAAAAACGCTGAAGATACATAAGAATCTTTTGTTAAAAGACAGTAGCCTTTTTCATTTTGAACCCTATTCGCTCCGCATTCCCTTTCACAAAACATGCAACTCTCAAGATATTTATTTGCGATTGTTTCAGCCAAATTAATATAATTTTTGGATTTAATTTCACGTGTTTTAAGTTCTTCTGTAGTGGTTTTAAGAAGTTCTTTAAATTCGACTGATTTTTCTAAAAGAAAAGCTTCCAGATTTTCTATTGAGTCATTAGGGTTAAATTTACATTCCAAAGTTTTTGCTATTAAATACCTTGCAATTTGAGTCCCATCTATAATTCCTTTATAATTTTTAAATCTCTTCAAAATCTCTTCATTTTTCCATACCGAAATCGAGTCTGGGCGTAAAATTCTATAGACCATAGTTAATATGTATTTTTTATTATTATAGCAAGAAAGTGAACAAACTAATAATAGTTAGGAAAAAATTTAAATTATCTCACAATAGTCAATAATTTTAAATCTTAGCATTTTTAATTCTGCAATCAAAAGCGCTCTTCCAATTCTATTTTATTATTTTACGTTAAAATATAACGAAAGTAGTTTGTTTAAAACAAGTTTAAATATAGTTTCTAATATTAATTATTTACATTTTTTAAAAACATTGAAAAATATTCATTAAACTAAATATTTAATACTTAAATTTAGTACAAGAAGGGGATATTTATGATTTTGCAGATGAATTATGATAAT